>JBJOON010000099.1:0-7068 GCA_046051235.1 Bacteroidota bacterium | reverse complement strand
TTCAGCGTACGTGGGACAGTTGGCTTATCGCGATAAATGTTATACGCTTCCTTTTGTGAAGGATGCTGAATTTATTTTAATCAGTTCGGTAGAGTCTACCTACCCGTTGAGTGTTGATCAGACGAACGAATTCATTCAAGCGATTCAAGTAGATAGCACTTGGAATTTAGTTGAACAGCGTGGACACGTTTATTTGTTTCAACGCAAACCGTAGTTCCAATACAAAGGGGTAGTTGGAGTCTCAGGAGATTGAATGGTTCTTTCCATCCACAACACATCGTGCCATTGATTCAATTTGAATCCAACATTTGTGTAGGTTGCGAATTTTTGAAATCCCATTTTTGAATGAAAGGTCACGCTTGCATCGTTCGGAAGCGCAATAACAGCAAAGGCTTTGCAAATATGAATGCTTTGAAGTTCTTTGAAAAGTTCAGTGTAAAGGGAAGATGCAACTCCTGATTTTCTTACGCTCTCTTCCACATAAATTGAAACTTCGACATTCCACTGATAGGCCAATCTGTCGCGGTATGCAGAAGCATAGGCATATCCAGCAAAAGCACCGTCGAACTCTGCAATGAGATAGGGGAATCTTTTAGAAATAGCATCAATGCGTTGCTCGAATTCTTCAAGCGATGGTGCTTCAAGTTCAAAAGAAACGGCTGAGTTTACAACATACTTAGCGTAGAGGTTCAGGCATGCTTGAGCATCATTTTTCGTTACTGGACGAAGTCTTAAACTCATCTTCGAATGACGCGTTCAAGTGTTCTTCCTCGTGAAGAATTTATTTCAACGAAATAAGTTCCGCGTGTTTCTGGTAGTTGAATACGCGCAACAACACTTCCAATTTTTCGTCGCTCAATGAATCTTCCATCTATGGAGTAGATTGCAATTTCATCTACAATTGCTCCATTCGAAGTGAGGTTCACCCATCCGTCTGAAGTCGGATTCGGGAACAATAAAAAAGTAGGAATGCGAATTTCTTCAACCCCAACAATTGTACTCATAAGTGTTTGAGCGCCTACCTGCACAGGGTCAGCACCTTCAGCGTCGTACATCGAACGGAAAGAGTTGATGGCTTCATTATCGAAGGTGAACATTTCATCGAGATACTTTGGTGGAACAGTCTGATACATCAAACGAGCAGTCACGTGCAAGTTTCCTGAAAATCCATTGAGAGGAATGTGAACACGAATCTGATCGGTTCCGCTTCCTTCGTTACCGTTCGGGAAGTGATTGAAGTTCGGGTCGAACAATGCTTCTCCAACAATTTTTGTCGTGTCGTATGATGCGTGGTTTACTGAGAATCCAAGAGGAGTAAGTCGGTTGTCCTTAAGCATTACGTCCGCACGCTCAAGAACCGTAGTTCTGTTTCCATTTACATCTCCCATAACCATTTCATAAATCTGAACTTGGTCTTGAGAAGTAATAAGATCGTAGTGAGGTTCCCAGGTGTTGTCTTCGCCAACGATGCGATATTGGTTGTCCATTTTTCCCGAATGGAAGACTTCATTTCCTGCGTCATCAACCGCGATGATTTCGACATATGCGCGTCTTGATGGATAGCCACTAGGGAATTTGTGACCGGCCAAGTTTGTCAATTTAATCGAATACTTTGCTGTGTCATTTTCAATGCCTGTTTCTGTAAGCGCAACAAGAGCCGTTTCATTTTGTAGAAGGGTAGTCGTGCGTTCGATAGCGGTGTTGAAATGCTCTTCGGTTGCTGTTACCCCTAAGAATGCTGCATTGTTTTTAAGAAGGCCGAGCATGAATGTATTTCCTCCCACCAACCAGTGTTGTCCGTATGGTTGGCGCTGTGGCAGGAATAAATATCCCGAAGCAATAACAACTCCTTCGCCTGTTTCGGGCATGTGACAGCCTTGACATTCTTTTTGAATTCCGGGTGTGTCGTTGTAAGAAGAGTTCAGCCATTCGTGATAGGTAGCTTGTTCAATGAAATCGTTACCGGTGTAGTTACCTTCGAGGTCGGCAGTGTGTGTAGATAAACTGTGACACCCTGCACAAGTCTCCGATTGGCGCATTTTAGCGTGTCCAAGAGGGCGGTATCCTACGAAGCTTTGCATCATAGCCTCGAAAATTGGTGTCTGTTGCTCTTCTGTAATAAACGGTCCGTAAATGGTATCTCTGTGGTAAAAGAGTTCACCGCTAAAGTGTTTTCCAACGCCTTGTGGACCATCCATTTTTTGTTGGTGACACGCACCACAGTTAACGCCATCACGTGCAAGTGAATCCAACGCGAGTTCTTCGAGTGAATAGTTAGGATTGTTGAGTTCAAGAAGGTTTGTGAAACGGCCAACGGGCGCGTGACACGAAGTACATTTGTTTACGAGTTCTTGAGAATGCGCAGGGTTGACTAGTATTTCATGATTCACTTTGGCTTTCCAAAAAGGGTCCTTAGCAGAGTTGGCCATCATGGTTCCTCTCCAATTGGTTGCTGGACTTACATCAGAACCTTCAGAATTGATATTAGCGAAATCAATTGGATCATCTCCATGACATCCGCCGCAACGTCCAGACCCGGTGAAAAAACCGTTGTCACCCACAGGAAGATTTGTCTGTGTAAGAAGTTTTACCATTTCCACGCTGCCGTGATGTCCTTTTTTCGGCTTCTCATCTGACCATGAAATGTTGAACAAAGAGACTACTGTTAGAAGGACTAACAATGCTGTAATTGATTTATTCTTTGCGCAGAGTGTTGGGATTCTCGACATACGTTTATTTTTCTGTAGGCGAAAGATACATTTCATTCCCGTTAAGCAAAAAAAAATAATTCAAGGAATGTTGGAAAATCTGCGATTTGTCAGGAAAAGACAATCTCTAGCAACGGGGGCTCGCTGAATTGATCGTTGATCGCCTTCAGCAAATCGGTGCGAGATTGGAAAAGCTCGGCGCGTAAGGGCGCAGATTCAAAGTGCAAATGAAGCTGATTGCCCTTGATCGTTATTTGTTTCGTCTTTTTGAACAGAATTGGACCAACGGCTTTTTCGTAGGCTTCAATAACCTGAAGCTCATTTAATTTGCGTTGAAGAGGAGACCTTTTAATCCACTCGCCAATAGCGTCTTTCAAGGAAAATTCATTTCTTGTGCTCATGGTTGGTGGGTTTCTTCAGGAAGTATAAAATTGTTTTGAAGGGAAATGGTTTCGAATTCCATTTCAACTTCGGCTAACAAGCGCGGTGTTTTTTCGAGGTCGGTATCCGAAAGGAAAATTTGCGACTGCGTATTGTCATTCAACCAGCGTAACAACGATCGCAGGCGATTGTCGTCGAGTTTCTCAGAGATGTCATCGAGAATTAGCAAAGGCGATTTATTCAGTAGACCCTTTGTGTATTCCAACTGAGCCAATTTTAGTGCGAGCAGAAAAGTTTTTTGTTGACCTTGAGAAGCGAATTTTTTCAGCATTTTTCCTTGCAATTCGAAAACGATATCGTCTTTCTGAATTCCTTTGGTGGTGCGCTCTGTGTATATGTCACGCTCTAGGCTTCCTTCCAACAGAGATAAATAATTCTCTTCGTTTACCTCCGATTCGTAACGCAAAACGGGTAATTCTTCGGCTTGAGAAATTTCGTTGTAAATCGATTCGAATACAGGCGCAAAGCTTTCGAAAAAACTTTTTCGAGCAAGGAAAATCTGTGTGCCGCTGTAATTCAGTTGTTCGTTGTATATGGAAATGATTTCAGCCAGTTCTGACTTTCCGTAACGGTTGTTTTTTAAAATCGCGTTTCGTTGGTCGAGAATATGGTTGAACTGAATAAGCAATCGAAGATATTCTGAAGAAGTCTGCGACAAGGTCTGGTCGAGCCATCGGCGACGAACATCGCTCGCTTCGCGAATCAGGTCAATGTCGTTCGGGGTAACCATAACCAATGGAAGAACCCCGATGTGTTCCGACAAACGGTCATAGGCCTTTCCATTTTTACTTACCTGTTTCTTTTTATCTCGAAAGAGTGCGTATGAAATTTTCGCGGGTTCATCTTCAATCTCATACTCGCCATTGGCCGCTCCTTGTTCTTTCCCGTCTTGAATGGAAAAGCTGTCGGTGTGCGAAAAGTAACTTTTACAGAAACTCAGGCTGTAAATGGCATCAAGGATATTGGTCTTCCCAATCCCGTTTTTCCCCAATAAACAATTCACTCGGGGACCAAAGTGGGCCTCGAAAGCGTCGTAGTTCTTAAACTGAAACAGCTGGAGTTTATGGAGGGTAATTCTTGACATACAATTAGAAGTGTCAAAATTATTCGGAATTTAGTATATTCGCACCTCAATTTACGCACATGTCAAAGAAAAATATCGCAGATCAAGAAGTTAGCAACAATGAAGCGTATGCTTCGAACACAACTTCAAACTTTTTCGAAAAATACAGAAAGCCAATGATGGCAGTAGGTATTGCTTTGGTTGTTGGAGTTGGCGGATACTTCGCTTACGATGCAACAATTGCTGAACCGCGCGAACGCGAAGCTGCAAACGCTTTGTGGAAGGCCCAGTATTATTTGTCAATCGACAGTGTTGATTGGGCTTTAAATGGTCATGAAGATGCTCCAGGTTTCCAAAGTGTCATAGATAACTACGAAGGAACAGATGCTGCTGAACTGGCGCATTATGGTGCTGCTATTTGTTTCCGTACGAAAGGAGATTTTGGAAATGCATTGGCTCATTTCAAAGAGGTGAACGTAGACGATCAAGCAGTTTCTGTTTATGTTCTTGGAAACATTGGTGACATGAACGTTGAGTTGGGTCAGTTAGACGAAGCTGTTAAGTATTTCGAAAAAGCTGCGGCTCAATCGAAATCAAACGGAACTCGCGATGCCCTTGCAGGAGAGTACTTGTTGAAAGCGGCTCGTGTATACATTGAGCAAGGTAACAAAGACAAAGCGAAAGAAACGTTAGAAAAAGCAATGGAAGGTATCGACAATCGCTCTGCAACATACACAGAAGCAGATAAAATGTTGAACTACTTGAAAGCACAAGGATAATGGCAACAGTTAATCTTTCAGAAGAAAGAGCAATTGTTCTTCCTGAAATTCAAAATCACCGCGTGATTATTTTGGTTTCTCGTTGGAACGACGATATTACAGAGAATTTATACAACGGAGCATTGGAAACATTGCTCCGTCTTGGTTTTCAAGAGTCTCAGATTGAAAAGGAATATGTTCCTGGAAGTTTTGAATTACCTCTAGGTGCAAAATGGGCTAATGAAAAGCCGGGTGTGACGGGTGTCATCGCATTGGGCTGCATCATTCGCGGAGAAACCCCGCATTTTGAATACGTGTCAATGGCTACTGCCCAAGGCATTCAAGACATTGGACTTCATTCAGGAAAACCGGTGGTATTCGGTGTTCTTACCGATGATCACATTGAACAAAGCCGCGCTCGCAGCGGAGGCGTGCTTGGAAATAAAGGTGTTGACTGCGCTCAGGCTTTGGTCGAGATGCTTGCTTTGCAAGCGAAGTTGAAGTCTTAAAATCACAAACTTTTTACTAAATTCGTTCAATGCGCAAAACTTTACTCATTGGATGTTTAAGCTTGTTGGTTCAACTCGGACTGGCGCAGGTAGTTCATTTCATTGAGAATAAAGGTCAGTGGCCCTCGCAGGTGAAGTTCAGTGCAGCCACGGAGAATGGTAGAACGTTTTTCGAGAACAACGCCTTCACCCATCATTTCTTCGATTTATCTGAAATAGCGAAAGCTCATGCAGGAAAAGAGTTTGAGCCTGTAATTCGTGGGCATGTGTTTCGACAAGTGTTTCGCAATGCACGTCCAGAGAAAGTTGTAGCCGATGCCTTTCAACAAACACGTTACAATTATTTTTTAGGAAACGATCCGACGAAATGGGGGAGAGATTGTCGTGAGGCAAAAGGCTTCAGATATCAGAATTTTTATTCAGGCATTCATCTGCACGTTTATCAGAATGAATTTTTTATGAAGTACGATTGGGAAGTTCAGCGTGGTGCTTCTCCTGCTCAAATTCAATGGACTTACGAGGGGACAGATGATGTTCGTGTGGAAGATGGAAGACTTATTGTGCGCACTGCTTTAGGTGAAATTGTTGAGCAGATTCCAATCGCCTATCAATTGATTCCCATGGAAGGCGAGGCTGCAGGAAATAGTCCGCCATGGAAAGCTCGCGTTGATTGCGCATTTGTGAAAAATGGAAATACAATTTCTTTTCGAGTAGGAGAATACAATACGAGATATCCATTGGTGATCGATCCGGAACTCATATTTTCTTCCTACAGCGGAAGTTTCGACGATAACTTCGGATATACTGCGACTTATGACAGTCAAGGAAATTTAATTTCGGGAAGCAGTGCCTTCGGTCAGGGTTATCCGACAACATTGGGCGCTTACCAAACAACGTGGGGTGGTGGAGATGGACAAGGAACTTTAGCTGGCACCGATATGGCCATTTCAAAATACGACGTGTCTGGAACCTTCATGCAATGGAGTACTTTTTTAGGTGGTGCGCACGATGATCTTCCGCACAGCCTCATCTGCAATAGCAATGACGAATTGATTGTTTTGGGGACGACTTCAAGTGGAAATTTCCCGGTTACAACCAATGCCTTTGATAATTCATTTAATGGTGGTGCGAGCTTCGCTCCATTCGGTGTAGGTGTGCAATATGTAAACGGTAGCGACATCATTGTTGCGAAATTGAATGTGAATGGAAATACGCTTAACGACGGTGTGAATACTGCTGTTGGTTTGAAGTTTAATTATGCCGATGAATTTCGCGGAGAAATAGATCTTGATGCGAACGACAACGTCTATGTTGCGAGTTCAACCTACTCAATCAATTTCCCGACAGTTAATGCATTTCAATCGAGCTCTGGGGGCTTGCAGGACGCCTGTGTCTTTCAGCTTTCAAGTGATTTATCGCAAATGAATTGGAGTACATATTTAGGTGGAAGTGATGATGACAGCGGATTCAGTTTGGCGGAAGATAATGCTGGGAATGTCTTCGTATGTGGCGGAACTCAGTCTATTGATTTTCCTCTTGCAGGAAACGGATATGGACAAGTTTTTAATGGTGGAAATAGCGACGGCTGG
>JBJOON010000098.1:0-7000 GCA_046051235.1 Bacteroidota bacterium | reverse complement strand
TTTAATTTTCCATTTTCAATAAAATCGCGCACCCATTCACTGTGGTGTTGCATAGGCAAATACCAATGCGTGGTTTCCTTCAACACGGGTGTACTTCCACTTAATGTAGAAACGGGATTTATTAATTCTGTCGGACTTAGAGTAGATCCACATTTTTCGCATTGATCTCCGTAAGCCTTTTCACTCGAGCATTTCGGACAGGTTCCGGTAATGTATCGGTCTGCTAAAAACTGTTGTGCCTCTGCATCGAAGTATTGTTCTGAACGGTGCGTTTCGAAGACACCTTTTTCCTTCAACTCGAGAAAAATTTGCTGACTCATCTCAATGTGTTCAGGAGACGAGGTGCGGTAATATTCATCGAACGAAATTCCAAAATCGCGGAAAGCATCGCCCATGAGTTTGTGATAAAAGTCTACGATTTCGCGCGGAGTCTTGCCTTCTTTCTTAGCGCGCAACGTAATAGCAGCGCCGTGTTCATCGGACCCACAGATAAAAGCCACATCCTTTTCCTTTCCTCTTAAATACCGAACATAAATGTCGGCAGGCAAGTATGCTCCTGCTATGTGTCCAATGTGAATAGGACCATTTGCGTAAGGAAGCGCTGAGGTTACAAGGTGTCTTTTTGGTGACTTCATCTTTTTTGTGGTGTTTTGCGCAGAAAACTGCGAATTTAGCGCATCAAAGATAAAGCGATGCAACCAGCTTTTTTACAACGAGGCGATACGATTGGAATAATTGCCACAGCAAGATTCCTTACAAGCGAACAATGGCAATTTGCTGATGGCATTATTAAGTCTTGGGGATTGAAAATCAAACTTGCCGAAAATGTTTTCACTCCACAGTTTCAACTTGCTGGAAATGCAGATGAGCGCACGCAATCTTTCCTTTCACTTTGGAACGACCGTGAGGTGAAAGCCTTGCTGGTGGCACGAGGCGGATACGGGACCGTTCATACCATTGATGAAATTGATCCCTATTTGAATGCTGCAAAATGGATTTGCGGCTATTCCGATGTGACTGTTTTGTTGAATGCCTGCACCAACAAGAACATTGCGTGCATTCATTCCACCATGCCTATTTCCTTCGAACATGCTACTCAAGAAGCGCTTGAGAATTTGAAGCGCGCGCTTTTCGGAGAATCTTTTTCATTCAATTGGAATGAAAATCAAATTCAAGTGGGAAAAACTGAAGGTGAAATTGTAGGTGGAAATTTATCTGTGATTTATAGCCAGCTCGGATCAGCTACGCAATTGAAAACGGAAGGGAAAATTCTCTTTTTGGAGGATGTCGATGAAATGCTCTATCATGTAGATCGCATGCTCACCGCCTTGAAACGCGCGGGAATGTTCAAGAATATTTCAGGATTGATTCTCGGAGGATTTACACAAATGCGCGACAACACCGAAGAATTCGGATTCTCGAGCAATAATCACTGGGGAAAATCCGTAAAACAAATGATCCGTGAAATTGGATTAGGTAATGATACTCCAATTGCTGTTGGATTTCCTGCTGGGCATTTAAACGACAATCGGGCATTTTATATGGGACGAAACGCGGAATTAATTGTGAATGAAAATTCTGCACAACTGACATGGAAATAACTACCTTTGCGTAGTTCGTGTAAAAAATACACTAACTAAAATGGGCGCTAAAAACATTACATTTTCGAACGACGAGTATTTGAATTTCGAATTAATCGGAATTAACTCGAGAGAGAAGGATTTTCGATTGGCCTGGTTTTTAAATCGTGAAATGAAATGGAGTTTGGAGCGCATGAAGCCTCACAAGCTTGAAACAAAAGAACAAAACTCAGAACATGAATTGTTCAAGTTCGTTTCCGAAGAAAATCATTACACCATTCACTTAATCTCAAATCGTTCACTTCACGGAGTATTGATTCCTGAATATGCGCAAATTGAATATCTGCTGAAAGTTGAGGGCAGAGAAGACATAGACGAATTGTTAAAACAAATAAGAAAAATAACCAATGTGCTTGCCGCATTTCACCTGACACAAGAAAGCCTGAAAAACGTGAGTCATTTGTTCTTCGATTAAATATGAAAAAAACGAAAATAATAGCGACCATCGGTCCAGTATCTGCAAACAAAGAAGTTCTGAAAGGAATGATTCAAGCCGGCTTAAACGTTGTGCGTTTAAACTTTTCTCACGGAAGTCACGACGACCATTCAAGTGTTGTAGATTTTGTTCGTGAGATTGACAAAGAGTTAGGAACTAACACTGCTTTGCTTGCAGATTTACAAGGTCCTAAATTGCGTGTGGGAGTTATGCAAGACAACGGTGTAATGTTGGAAGCTGGAAAGCAAATTATCATTACAACGGAAGAGCAAATCGGAACTGCAACGCACATTTACACGAACTACAAAGAGTTTCCATCTGACGTAAAGCCAGGTGAGCGTGTTCTTCTTGACGATGGCAAGATTGCGATTCGCATTCTTTCCACCGACGGTAAAAAAGAAGTGTTGTGCGAGATTATTCAAGGTGGAATTCTCTCATCGAAAAAAGGATTAAACCTACCTGAAACCAAAGTCTCTCTTCCTTCATTATCGAAAAAAGATTTAAATGATTTGGAGTTTGCTCTTTCGATGAACATCGATTGGATTGGACTTTCATTCGTTCGTACTGCAGAAGATGTTCGCGTTTTGAAAGGCATTATTGCTGAGAATGGCAAGCACGCGAAAGTGGTAGCGAAAATTGAGAAACCAGAGGCATTAGAAGTGATTGACGATATCATTCGTGAGACAGATGCTGTTATGGTTGCGCGTGGTGATCTTGGGGTTGAAATTCCAATTGAACAAGTTCCTCTTGCTCAGAAAATGATTGTAAAGAAATGCGTTGAAGCTGCGAAACCTGTTATTGTTGCAACACAAATGATGGAGAGTATGATTACGAGCATGACTCCAACTCGCGCTGAAGTAACAGATGTTGCGAATGCCGTATTGGATGGCGCAGATGCTGTTATGCTTAGCGGTGAAACAAGTGTTGGAGCTTATCCGGTTGCAGCAATTGCAATGATGAGTAATATTATTAAGGAAGCAGAGAAATTTCCTGGTTTGTATTATTTGGAAGAAGCTCCTTATGAAATGGATGAAACACGTTTCATCACAGACAGTATTTGCTTCAGTGCTTGTCGCGTTGCCAAGCGCACAGGTGCGACCAGCATTGCAACCATGTCTTTCTCTGGCTATACGGGATATAAAATTTCAAGCTGGAGACCAAATGCCCATGTATTTGTCTTCACCGGAAATAAGCGCATTCTAACGCAATTGAATTTAGTTTGGGGTGTGAAGGCCTTCTACTACGACAAGATGGTAAGTACAGACCAGACCATTGCAGATATTCGTTACATTTTGAAGAAAAACGGATACGTAAAAGACGGAGACTTCTTAGTGAACGTAGCGTCTATGCCTATTGCAGAGCAAGGCACAACAAACATGTTAAAGATTAGCCGAATATAGTTTTCGGATTGCCTTGCAGTCCGCCTGTATGAAACATTAAAACCGAACCTTCGTTCGGTTTTTTGTTTCCAACTAAATACGCGTGCATGAGTTTTCCCGTATAAACAACATCAAGTGGAAGCTCATGCTTAATGTTCATCTGTTGAATGAATTCGACCAGTCGGTCATTGAATTTTCCATATCCACCAAATTCATCTTCACTGAAAACAACTGCACGTTCTAAAACTTCATCTGCAGCTGTTTCATCGTGAAAAAAGTAAATGAGCTTGTTGCGAATTTCATTTCTCATGTAATGTTCGCCTTTCAATGCGCTGTATATCCAAACCTTCTGGTGCGGTTTCGACTGAACAAGCAGACCTGCTGCAGTTGTTCCTGTTCCTGCAGCAACAAGCCAATGATCAAAAGAAAAATCTTCCTCGCTAACCATTTGCATGGCGCCGTTCATTCCCAAATAATTCGCTCCACCTTCGGGGACTAAAAAAGCAGACTCCCATTTGTCGTGCACCCACGCCTTCATTTCTTCCGTGTTCCGTTCTTCGTAATCGGCCCTTGAGATGAAACAAAGCTCCATGCCACATTCTTGAGCAAACAACAATGTTGGACTGTAAGACTTTGGTTCTTCGCCACGAATAATACCTACAGCATGAATTACCAATTCCTTTGAGGCTGCCGCTGTGGCGTATATGTGATTGCTGTAAGCTCCTCCGAAAGTGACCAATTGCTTGGCGCCTCTTCGATTCATTTCTTCCAGATTGAACATTAACTTAAACCACTTGTTCCCATTGATAGTTGCGTGCATGCGGTCAAAACGCTTGACAGCCAACTTCCAAGTTTCATCGAAAAGTAAGTTATCGTAAACGGGAGGTTGAAAATTAATTATTTTGTTCAAGTCAGTAAATTGCATTTTTGCCATATGAAAGAGGAAGAGAATTCAAAAGTACATGGTGAAGACTACTACTTGAGCGAAGAGGGTTATTTTATTTTTACCGAAGAATATCATTTGAAAAGAGGATATTGCTGCCTCAGTGGCTGCAAGCATTGTCCTTATGGCTATGATAAAAAAACAGGTAAAACGAAGAAATAACCTTGCATCTTTGTAAAAAACAATTGTATGCGTTCGTTAATAATTCTCGGGCTACTTATTCCTCAATTCACATTCTCGCAGATTCAAAAAGACAGTATTCATTTTTCGGGTTACACTGAAATTTATTTCTCGCAAGATCAACACAACTGGAATGATCATGAGCGTCCTGAATTTTTGTACAGTCACACTTCAACCAATCACTTCGCATTAAATACCGCTGTTATAGATTTCAAATACAGTTCTGAGCGTTTGAAAACGCAACTTTCATTGGTTGAAGGAACATACGCGAACAAGGTTACTTCGGCTGAACCCATTGGATTTGGGGCACTCTACGTTGGAAACATCTCTTACAAATTAAGTCCTTCAAAAGATTTTTGGCTTCAAGCTGGGGTATTCCCTTCACACATTGGGCTTGAATCTGCCATTGGCTTTTCTAATTTATCCTTGACTCGAAGTCTCGCTGCAGAGAACTCTCCTTACTATGAGAGCGGATTAAACCTTCAATACACTTCAAAAAACAATAAATGGTTCGGATCTCTCTTGCTTCTTAACGGTTGGCAAACGATGACTCTTACACCACAGCAAACTTTACCTGGCCTTGGGACGCAAGTTCAATTCAAACCGAACTCAAAGATTACGTTGAATCACTCCACTTACTTAGGAGAAGCAGCTGTATTGGATAGTTCTCAGTTAAGAATGTTTCAAAACTTATACGCCAGTATTTTGCTGAAAGATAAATGGACCGTTCAACTTCAGGCTGATTACGGAATACAGGAAACAGGCAAAACTGGATTCGACAAACATTGGGTTACAGGATTCATTGGAATAGCGTACAACTTGAATGAAAAACTTTCACTTGTCGGGCGCGGCGAGTTGTTTAAGGATACAAATAATCTAGTAATAGCCGGTGTAGTTAATGATTTGTGGGGTTATAGTTTCAATGTAAATTATTTACTGGATAAGCATTTGATGTTTAGAGCTGAGTGGAGAAACATCACCACCAACAACTACTCCTTTACATTTCAGAATTTCAGCGAAAAACACATGAACGGATTAAATTTGTCGCTTGCAGCGCAATTCTAGCATTTCAAATTATGTCAACATTTCACACTCAAATACAAGAAGGCATTCCGAGTTACTTGCCGGAAATTCCTGATATGGACTCAAGCATCAATCGCGCTCCGAAGCGAAAAGAAATTCTTTCGAATGAAGAGAAGGGCTTAGCCTTACGCAATGCGTTGCGTTATTTCCCTTCAGAATTGCACGAAACTTTAGCCGCAGAGTTCGGTGAAGAATTGAAAACTTATGGACGCATTTACATGCACCGCTATCGCCCGACATACGAAATGTATGCACGTCCGATTTCTGAATACCCTGCCAAATGCGAGCAAGCGGCATCTATCATGCTCATGATTCAAAACAATTTGGATCCACGAGTTGCGCAACATCCATATGAGTTAATCACCTACGGTGGAAACGGTGCAGTCTTTCAAAACTGGGCGCAGTATCGTTTAGTGATGAAGTATTTGAGTGAGATGACTGAAGAACAAACCTTGGTAATGTACAGCGGTCATCCGATGGGACTCTTCCCTTCTAGCCCATCTGCACCGCGCGTTGTGGTGACGAACGGCATGATGATACCGAATTACAGCAAGCCAGACGATTGGGAGAAATTCAATGCACTGGGTGTAACGCAATACGGACAGATGACTGCAGGATCATACATGTATATTGGTCCGCAAGGTATTGTTCACGGCACAACCATTACCGTAATGAATGCTGCACGCATGCTTCGCAATAAGCGCGGAGATAAAAATGTGTATGAGCGTGCAGCGGAGGGATTGCTTTTTGTAACCGCTGGATTAGGCGGTATGAGCGGTGCACAGCCCAAGGCAGGAAATATTGCAGGTTGCGTTTCAATTACAGCAGAGGTAAATCCGAAAGCAGCAACGAAGCGCTTCGAACAAGGTTGGGTAGACGAACTCATCGATAACATTGATGAGTTGTGTACACGAACGCAAGAAGCATTGAAAGTTGGAAAAGCACACAGCTTTGCCTTCATTGGAAATATTGTTGAAGTGTGGGAAGTCTTTGCTGAACGAGGCATTCACATTGACTTGGGTAGTGATCAAACTTCGTTACATAACCCGTGGGCGGGAGGATATTATCCGGTTGGACTTTCTTACGAAGAGAGCAACACGCTCATGGCAGAGAACCCTACTCTCTTCAAAGAAAAAGTTGAAGAGTCACTTATTCGTCATGCTGCTGCTGTTCAAAAGCACAGTGAAAATGGCATGTATTTCTTCGATTATGGAAATGCATTTTTGTTGGAAGCTTCGCGTGCTGGAGCAAATGTGATGGCCGATGTTCCAACATTGGAGCGCGAATTCAAATACCCTTCATACGTTCAAGATATTTTAGGACCACTCTGCTTCGACTA
>JBJOON010000097.1:0-7312 GCA_046051235.1 Bacteroidota bacterium | reverse complement strand
AAGGCCGCACGGCAGATATGATTGCTGCTCACTTGAACGGGATGTTCGAAGAGTTTTGTTAAGAAATTTTATGTTGAAGAAAGCCTCACTTCGGTGAGGTTTTTTTATGCGAATATTTCTGAAAAAAGTTCCTCTACTTTTCCAACTTTAATAATTTCAATGGCCGCGTTCGATTGAATTTTATTGAAGGAAGAAACGTAGATTTTTTCAAATCCCAATTTCGCTGCTTCTTGAATACGTTGGTCTAAACGCGAGACCGGACGTATTTCACCGCTCAATCCTACTTCCCCGCAGAAACAAGCCTTTCGCGTAATGGCAATGTCTTCGTTGCTGGAAAGAATGGCCGAGATTACGGCTAAATCCAAAGCAGGATCTTCAATCTTAATTCCACCTGCGATATTCAAAAAAACATCTTTCATTCCCAAACGGAATCCACATCGCTTTTCCAAAACAGCAAGTAACATATTCAATCTTCGCAAATCGAATCCTGTTGTGCTGCGCTGTGGCGTGCCGTAAACCGCTGTGCTCACAAGCGCCTGTATTTCCATCATCATGGGACGAGCGCCTTCCATGGCCGCCGCAATGGCCGAACCACTCAAATGTTCAGTGCTTGAATCGATAAGAATATCACTTGGATTTTCTACTGCTTTCAATCCGGAACCGAGCATTTCATAAATGCCCAATTCATGCGTTGAACCGAAACGATTCTTGTGGCTTCGAAGAATGCGATAGATGTGATGACGATCGCCTTCGAACTGAAGAACCGTGTCTACCATATGCTCGAGAACTTTCGGTCCAGCAAGACTTCCTTCCTTCGTAATGTGTCCGATTAAGAAAATTGGGGTATGCGTTTCCTTCGCATACTTCATGAGTTGCAAGGTGCATTCACGCACTTGAGAAACACTTCCTGGCGCGCTTTCCACGCTTTCGCTCTGCAAGGTTTGAATGGAATCGATAACTACAAGATTCGGTTTTACTTCATTCAAATGATGAAGAATCTGGTCTACCGAAGTTTCCATAAGCACCATACAACGCGGATTGTCGAACCCTAAGCGTTGTGCGCGCATTTGAATTTGTTCTTCGCTCTCTTCACCAGATACATACAAGACTGTGAAGTTTAATTGTTGAAGGGCCATTTGCAATAGCAAGGTAGACTTACCAATACCCGGCTCACCGCCAAAGAGAATCAAAGAACCCGGAACTATTCCTCCACCTAACACTCGGTTCAACTCTCCATCGATCAACGGAAATCGCTTGCGCTCTTCGATTTCAATGTCTGAAATTGATTTTGGTTGTGCGTTGGGTTTGATGCGAATTTTCGAAGTATTCGATTCGCGGTTCACGACCTCTTCAACGAAGGAGTTCCATTCGTTACATGAAGGACATTTGCCCAACCATTTCGGGCTTTGTGCGCCACAACTTTGACAGAAAAAAGAAGTTTTAGTCTTTGCCATTCCCCAAAAATGCGAAGAAGAATTGACAACAAGGGCCGATGTTTATAAGTCTCTTATTCGGCGAAGACGCGAATAGAGCCTGTCTGTGATTTCAAATTGCCTTGACGGTCTTTGAATTCAATGAGCCAATAGTAATAGGCTGGCTGACATAATTCGCCATTCATGTTTTTTCCATCCCAAACTGATTGTCCGCCTGATTGATAGACTTTTCTACCGTTGGCATCAGTGATTTCAAAATTGATAACCTCACTAACGTTTCGGGCATTGTAAAGTACATCGAACAAATCGTTCTTCCCATCGAATCCTGGAGCGAACGCAGTAACCGGAGAAAGTTTTGCTGGGCGATAAACTTCAATGGTCTTTTCTTCAACCAAAACCTCCTCACCTCTTGAAACCAAATACCTCACGGTGTAACTTCCCTCTTCAGTGAATTCGTGCGCGATCGATTGGCCTTGCCCGTCGAATCCATCTCCAAAATTCCAAGCGTAGGAGTCAGCATTTTCAGCGGCACCGAAGAAGAAATACCTTAAGTTTTCAGCGTTGGAAACAACAGCTGTAAATGAATTTGTTAAAGGTTCTTTTTCTGAAACAGCTGTTCCTCGTCTGTTTTCAGAAGTATTAGAAATCGACGACTCGTCATAAATTGAAACAATCTCTGAATTTTTCTTTGCAGATGCTTCCGCGGCTTTAATCGAATCTGGTTCGGGAAACTGCCAAACATAACCAGATATGATGTCGTCAGAAATACCCCCCAATACAATCTGAATCTGAGGAATCTCAGATGTTTCAGAAGAATGAACACTTTGACTTGTGGTTGAAGTTGTATCCAACTTCACCTCTTCGATCTTCTGCTCAGTTGTCTGAGCAATTGGTTGAGGTGATTTTGGAGAATTGAAATAAATAATTGCTAAAGTCGCAATTGCTGCAGTTCCTATGGCAGCATTGGTCATCCAAGGCTTCCAGAAAGAAGAAGATGTCTGAGGAATATTTTGCGAAATGTTATTCCATAAGTGATCCGCTGGAACCTCATGGGATTCAAGCTTTTCACGAATGATATTGTTCCACTTATTGCTCATTGATTCTTTTCACTAACCAGTTTTTCGCTTTTAAAAATTGTGTTTTTGAAGTGCTTTCGGAAATTCCCAACAGGTCGGCAATTTCTTTGTGGCCATATCCTTCCACAACAAACAAGTTAAATACCGTTTTATACCCATCGGGCATTTGCGCAATTAACTTCATCAAATCGGCTGCCTGCAAGGCTTCCAATTGATCTTCACCGCTGTCGGAAAGGGCTACTGCTTCATCAATGTCTTTATCGAGTCGAAACTTCTTGTTGTTTTTTATTCGTGTTAACGAGGTATTCACAACAATGGTTCGAATCCACCCACCCAAAGGACCGTCGCCCTTCCATTGATTTAGCTTTTCAAAAACTTTAATAAAGCTCTCTTGCAATACTTCTTCTGCTTCCATGGTATTGCCCATGTAGCGCAGACAGACTGCGAACATTTTTCCAGAATGCAATTGAAAGAGGGTCCTTTGTGCGGACGATTTTCCCTTGAGACATTCTGAAACCAAATCGCTATCGCTCATACTTCATCGTTTGATTGATAGCAATTTGTTTCAGAAAGTTGCCTCAGGTATTAGATTATCTGACTACAGTTACGAAGCCTGTGTATACATCAATGGTCAAATTACCCTCAAGTGAAACTTCTAATCTCCAAAAATACGTTCCGTCCTGAGCAAAGCCTTTTCCATCGCGCACATCCCCGATCCATGGCTCACCTATTTCGAAAGATTCAAAAATCAACGTTCCCCAACGATCGAAAATTGAAAAATGATACCCATTGGGATCGGTTCCTTTAATTATTGGCAAGAAAACTTCATTCAATCCGTCTTGTTCAGGGGTAAAAGCATTCGGTACCCAAACTTGAAGAACATTGTTAAAGATTACAGTTTTACAGAGTGTATCAATACATCCGAATTCATTTACAACAGATAAACAAACTGGATATGAGGATAAATTCTCATCAGGAAAAGTAAATTCAGGATTTGTTTCCGTACTAGTCCCTAACCAGGCGAATTCCCAAAAACTTGAAACAGCGTCTGTTGAATTATTATTAAAGTATGCCGTTGGCTGCATTGGATCGATCGGCTGAGGTGACCAAGAAAACATTGCAGTTGGATAACCATGCACCTCTATGGGTGCAGGCAAGGCATAGGTCGCTTCACATCCGAATGGAGAAACTACAGTAAGTGAAGGGATAAAAGTTCCTACATCACTATATGTGTAATCCTGATTTTCACAACCGGAAATGATAGTTCCATCTCCCATATCCCAGGTACAGCTTGCTGAAAGCGCCGGAGTGGTATTATTCACATACGTAACTGCAACGGGTGCACACCCCTCTTGTGTGCTAGTTGTAAATGTTACGTCGGGTAAAGGGACAAGAACAATATCAAGGGTATCAACTGCAGGTGCTGAACAACCATCTGTTGCAAATACATAAACCGAAGTTGAGCCAACAGGACAAATTGTGTTCGAATTTCCGTTTGGACCTATTGTAGGGCCTCCCGGCAGATTCGGAACTTCATACCATTGAATTACAATAGGATTGGTCCCGCCTCCTGTGGCAACAGCGGTCATATCCACACATTGCCCAATACATATTGGTACCGAATTAATTCCATTTTGAATCTCAACTTGAAGGGCATTTGGCAAATTCACATTTACCGATTGTATGCTACTCGTACATCCGTCTGCACTCGTAGCCTGCGCATACAACGTTACGTTACCAGTTATTGTATAGTTCAATGGGTTTCCTGATCCAAGTATACAATTGGTAAGGGTACTACAAGTCCCCCATGTAACACTTATTGGACTTCCATTTCCACCTCCAACATTTGCAGATAGCGCTATATTTTGCCCGAAACATAGAGATGAACTTAATGGATTAATTGTTAGCGTTACAGGAGCAAAGAGAGACTGAAGAATAATGTTCGTAGCCGTGTATGAACAGCCCTGAGCATCTTGATAAATCACATTATAATTTCCTACAGGAAGAGATGAAAAAGTTCCAGAAGGCTGAGTAGCTATGGTAGCATTCGTTGTCGCATTTATCAATTGATAGGAAATCGCTGTCGCATCGGTAAATTGTATGCTTCCGTTCGACGAGTTAGCGCAGGTTGGCTGCACCATAGACACATTATCCAAAGGGTTATTCGGTAATGCAACAACATTCAACGTATTTGCACGGGTACAACCAATATCATCAGTAACTACATAAGAATAACTACCCGCGCACAAATTTGTTGGGTGTAAACCTTGAATTGCGGGGTTTGTCCAAGTGACAGTATAACTCGGCACGCTTCCCGTGGGTGTCAGAGTAATCTCACCGACGCACGATCCAAAGCAAATATTGCTGACTAAATTCTCTTGCACAGAGAGTTGACTTGCGGCGAAAACAGTGATATTCGTTGTGTTAACGCAATCATTTGCATCTGTGCCTTGAACTGTGTAAGTCACAGAGCCTACCGGAGCAACGGTTACCGAGGCCAAATTTGCAGGAGATGTAATCGATGGATTTGGTGTCCAAACATAACTTTGGGCATTGTTTGCAACTAAATTCGTGGTAGTTCCAAAACAAATAGAATCCTGAGCCAAGGTAATTGTTACGTTTGGGAGTGCATGAACAATTACCTCTGAAACGTTTGAAATCGCAGGATCACAGCCTGAACCATTCACGGTAGCAACCATGTAATAATAATTTGTTCCCGCACTATTGTTGGTTGGAAGAAGTGAGTTTGTATTTGCCCCAGGCACCAATGTGCCCGTTCCTATTGGTGTATTGCTCGAATACCAGGCATAGGTTGGGGTTGCATTACCGCTGGATACAGTGGCTGAAATGGGCGTTGATGGATTGTTAATGCACAACTCTTGACTCGTAATTGGTTGAATTGATACTGCAGGATCATTAACAACAATTACTTCACCGGCATTTGAAGTTGCATTTGAACACCCTGATCCACTGAGAGAGACTATTCCATAATAAAAGGTGCTCCCAACGGTATTTAGAGGCTGTGGGGCAAAAGTGGCGCCAGTAGCTTCCGGTATTAAATTACCTCCTACAGTTGAATTCGAGTTATTACTAAACCAATAATAAGTAGGAGTTCCTGCTCCTCCTGAATAATTAATTGAGATCGCACTTGGCACACCACCAGTGCAAATTGTTTGAGATAGTGTGGGTTGAGTAATTATTGTTGCCTGGGGAGCTACGGTTACTGTCGCCGTTTGAGATGGAATAGAACCACATCCGCTACCACTGAGGGTGATTACGACGTAATAGAACAGGGTTCCCACTGTATTTGCAGGGATAAGGGTTGCATTGGTTTCCCCAATTAATGGAGTTCCGCCAGTGGTCAAATTATTCACATTAGAGTACCACTGATAACTCGGAGCACCTACGCCACCAGAATAACCAACACTCAATGGAGCTATTGTTCCTCCTAAACACAGACTTTGAGCAGGCCCTGGTTGTGTTGAAATTACAGCCGAAGAGATAACATTTAATTCACTCGTTGCAGATGTAGCAGACCCACAACCTGCACCACTTAGAGTCGCGACTACATAATAGTACGTCGTACCCAATGAACCGGACAGAGGAGTATATGTTGCATTTGTTGCTCCACCAATAGCAGTACCTCCAGAGGTGCTATTGTTTATATTGCTATACCATTGGTAAGAGACTGATCCCGAACCTCCTGAAACGGCCGCATTCAGCTGCGACGGAGTTCCGCCAGAACATATTGTTTGCGAGAGTATGGATGGAGTCCCGATTGTTGGATCAGAAATGAAAATTACCTCAGCCGGATTGGTTGATATGCTACCACAGCCGCTGCCGCCAAACGTAACAACGCAGTAGTAATAATAAGAACCAGGAATGTTTTGTACTGGGGGATTGTACGTGGCAAGATTCGCTCCCGAAATTATTGTTCCAGTGGTATTTGAATTGGTGGAGTTACTGTACCACTGAAAAGTAATTGGTTGGGTGCCGTTAGAATAACTAAAACTTAGCAATGAAGGCAAACCTCCAACACAAACAGTTTGTGTTGTGGTGGGTTGGTTATCAATTGTCGGTAATGCTATTACAATTACTAATGACGGATCTGTGGTAACTGTTCCACACCCTACACCTCCAACGCCAAAGCTAACTGTGCAATAGTAATATGTTGAACCAATATTGGCAGTATTTGGGATGAAATTCACATCTGTTGCTCCTGTGACTGGCTGTCCCCCAACATTTGAGTTGTTAGAGCTATTATACCACTGATAAGATGCTGAACCGGATCCGTTTGAGAAAGAAAGAGTTAAAGCAGTTGCTATTGAATTTTGACATACCGTTTGAACCTGCAAAGGTTGAGTGTTTATAGCTGGAATTGGAACGATTGTTATTGCTGCAGTTTCCGATATAACAGAGTTGCAACCACTTCCTGAAGCACTTACCTCCACATATATGTATGTTACTCCGGCAACATTTGTTGAAGGTGTCAAAGTTGGAGATGTTCCCGATAGAACCCCACCAAGGACTGAGTTCACGGAATTGACATACCACTCGTAGCTTAGCGATCCAGTTCCTCCTGTTGTTTGAACAGATAAAGACGTAGCTAACCCATTTTGGCAAACAGACTGAGGCAATGGCTGAATGGAAATCGTGGGGTCTGCAACAACAACAACTTCTGCAGTATTCGAAATTGCACTTCCGCATGCGGAACCAGATAATGTAATCTCACAATAATAATACGTTGAAGTGGACAAGGCTGGGGGGGTGTAAGTTGCTCCTTGAGTACCTGAAACAGGTGTT
>JBJOON010000096.1:0-7385 GCA_046051235.1 Bacteroidota bacterium | reverse complement strand
AACATTGTTCAAGTGGGAATAAATGCTTAACACAAATCCCATTGCAATGGCGGCTAAAGCACACATCCAAATACTCATGAAGAAGTAGCCTAAATGTTTAGCCACTTTTTCATTACCCACCATACCGTTTGCATCTTCTTGCATTTGATTCAAATGTCCGATTACTGCTAATTTGCGTTCTTTCATTTGACCAATTTTAGCGTTTTCTGATTGAATATCGGAGATAATTCCTTCGATTCGCTGACGCTCTGCGTCACAAGGATCTGCAGCAACATCAACAATAGGCATAGGTTCTTCAATTACAACAGGCTCTTGTGGCATTGTGGCAGGCTCTTCAACAACAGGAGTCATTACAGAACATACTGCCGCTTTTTCTTCTTGCCATGTGGCAATGCTCTTGTTGTTTCTTACAACCGAAGAATCCATCTCTGCAACTTCAGCCTGATATGCTTTTGCTTCCATAGCAAATGAAGAATCACTATCAGCTTCAGTATTCATAGGTTGAGCTTTCAAATTCTCATTCACCATATCGGTGTAGCTGTTGTACATATATGCCAATAAGCCTACTGTAACTGCTCCGTTTCTGTTAGCAAAAGATGAGTAAGATGAATCCAAGTAGGCCTGTCCACGTCCAACACCGTTTAAAGCCACTCGAACAGACAGCATTCGCTTATCCGCTTCCATGAGTTTATTCAATGAGTCGTTCGAGATTGAATCTACGTTGCACCATTCAGAATAAGGAACCATATTCTCTTTTGAGTCTTCTGTAATGCTTGCAATACGCTGCTCATAAACGTAATCGGTTGCCTGCTGTGTGAAATAGGTCATTCCTTGAGTAACCAATCCGGGAATGATTGACAGTATAAAGGCCGGAATTATTATTGCAGGAATAGCCAACAAATAAGAAACCCAACCGTAGTACAGGTGGTTGAAGAAAGCGCGATAGACACCTTTCAAATCACCAGAATATGCATTTGCAAAAGATGGCAATGCGCTAATTACGAAAATGATTAAGACTGAATTTATTAGTATTAGAAAGGATGCGAAAAGACTTCCTCCGGCTAACAATGTTGACAATGAAAATTGGAACGAGGTGCGTGACCCCACATTGATTAATAAATACTCAATACCAACCAAAGCAATCATTGGAACCAAAATTGCGGCTGCAATCTTTGCATAATTCAAGCCTTGTGACTTCCATGTAGCGTTTCCATTTTTACGATTGAAAGCAATCATACTAGCTGCCATTCCAATTGGAATAATAGAAAGCAAAGTGGTCGCATGTTGAATGAATGACTGAATGGTCAAATGGTCTGATCCAAGGAAAGAATTGATGTAGCGTCCTATGAACGCAACGATGAGACTTGCAAAAATTCCAACAGTAGCAATCTTGTAGCTCGACCATTTTGAGGCAGCTCCCAAAAGACGGAATCCTTCAATGAACCATTTCCATGGAATACAGATTAAGTAATGCCAAATCAATTTCCATAAGAAATAGAAACCGCCAAGAATAACTTCGCTGTAGATCCATTTAACAATGGTAATAATGAGTTTAACAAGTACAGTAGCCAGGTGAAGAATTTCACCTAAGAACCACAACACAGATACAACCGCCTCAAAAAACAGGATAAGTATTCCAGAAATAGGAACCATGAACCACCAAACACCGCTGTTTTTTTGAAACGCTTCTTTGAGTTCCGATAGGTTAAATCGACTACTCGGAGTTTTTCCAGTGACACTGGAATACAGGCGACTTATGGCATATAGCCCAAGTATGCCTAGGATTAAATTCATTTCCATAGGTTTAGTTTTTAGTTAAGGTTTGACTAATGTAAATAAAATAATTGTAAAATGACACCCTCGATTTATCTATAAAAAAAATACATGAAAAGTTTGTGTAATTGAAAAATGGGATTACTTTTGCATCGCTTTACGGCAACGGTCGGGTAGTTCAGTTGGTTAGAATACGTGCCTGTCACGCACGGGGTCGCGGGTTCGAGTCCCGTCCCGACCGCCAACAAAGAAAAAGCCTCTTGAGATTCAAGAGGCTTTTTTATGCTTTAGAGTTTATCGTTACAAATAAAAACGCCTGTTTAAATAGTTCATTTACTTTTTATTTGTATTTTTGAATATTATAACATGCAATATGTTCACAAACAACCTCAAAATAAAAGATGTAAAATTGGAAATTGGACAGCTGGCAAAGTCCTATCGTAAAAAGCAAAAGCTCTCGCAACAAGACTTAGCAGATCAACTGGAACTTTCGAGATTAACCATTCAAAATATAGAGTCTGGTAAGAACTTTAACATTGATACGCTGCTTAAGGTTTTGAATCATTTCAATTTGCTTACTGCCCTCAATCAATTTTTGATTGAAAAACGAAATGAAAATGAACAATTCACGTCTTTGTACTAAAACATTATGGCGAAGAATGATATTATAACGGTATTTTGTTTCGGACAAGAAATTGGGCGAATTGGTTTTGATGAAGATCAGACAAAATCTTCCTTTCAATACAACCCTGAGTTTCTTAAAAGTGATCGCTTTCACAACCTATTTCCATCAATGGGAATAGTTCAACGAACATCACATGTTCAAGTATTTAGTCAATACAATTCAAATACATTTCGAGGCCTCCCTCCTATGATTGCCGATTCATTGCCCGACGTTTTTGGAAATATTGTTTTCAAAAAATGGATGGAATCTGGCAATAAACAGTTCAATCAAATTTCTGTCATTGAGCAATTGGCCTATGTGGCAGATCGTGGAATGGGTGCATTAGAATATCGCCCAAGCAAGGAACTTCCTCAATCCTCGTCAATTGACCTCACAGAAATTATTGCTATTTTGAAAGAGGTTTTGCAAGCTAAAGATGAACAGCATGAATCGAATCTCAATCATGAGGCCTTATTGAATATTTTTAAAATTGGTTCTTCAGCAGGTGGGGCAAGGCCAAAAATTCTTATTTCAGAACACAAAACTTCAGGAGAAATTATTCCTGGGGATTTGAATTACGCTGCCGAGTACAATCACTATTTAATCAAATTGAATTTAGATGATGAACTTGGATATAGCCGAGAACTCATTGAGTACAGTTACTACCTTACAGCGAAACATCTCGGAATTACAATGATGCCATCGAAACTGATCGATCAAAAACATTTTGCGACGATTCGATTCGATCGTCAAAATGGAAAAAAGAAACATGTCTTAACGGCAACCGGATTAACTGGATGGGATTATCAAAGTCCAAAAGATTCCAGCTACGAAAATTTATTTGAACTTGCTTTGTTTCTTAAGGTTCCTCATCGCGACATAGAAGAGCTATTTAAGCGAATGGTTTTTAATGTTGTCTTTTTTAATTCTGACGATCATTTGAAAAATCACTCATTCATTTATGATGAAGAAAAAGACAAGTGGAATATTTCTCCAGCATATGACATCACCTATTCGTTGAATCCTTTGATGAACTATACGAGAACAAGTCGCGCTTTATCAATCAATGGCAAGCGTGTCGATATTACGCTAAAAGACGTTCTGACCATTGCCGAAACATTCTCCATAAAAAACGCGAAAAAAGTAATTCAGGAAATTCAAAATTCGATTCCATATTGGAATGAACAAGCGAATGAATTAAATTTACCTGTGCGGATTATCCAAAGTATGGGTAGGGATTTTATTCGTTTGCTTTAGGTTCAATCTATAAAGCACTTAGTGCACTTCAATTTATTTTTATATTTGTACCAAAGAACAACACGTGAGATAGTATCTCGAGTCCGACGCCTTCAGCAATGATGGCGTTTCTTTTTACAAAAAAAATTATAGCAATTGTTGCTCAATAAATTTTTCAAAAAGAATAACCTTCTTAGTGTCGGAAGATTGAAACAAAAAAGGCTCAACATCTTTTGCCATGGCATTCATGTCAAGGGATTGACAATGAGCAATGATTCTTTTCTTTAACAGTGTCGAGTCTGAAATTCCAGTTTTCAAATTCAGAAAGTTATAATCTGGAGTGACCTTAAAACTTAGCAAATAAACAACATCAAAAAAGTCTCTTCCTTTGTTCCTTCTTCGATTGAGAATTGCATAAAATTTTTGAGCCAATAACAATGGCAATGGTGCAATATTTATCGTTGAGAACACATCGAATTTATTTAAGAAGTACTGTTCAGGAATGAACTCATAGCCTTGAGCTTCTGTGTCTAATTGAATCAGAATTTTTTCTTCGGCATATCCTGAAAGACCGGTCTGCATAAGTATTTTAGGCAAACGGATATTACAATGAAATGCTCCTTTGGTCACATGCTTAATCTCAACTTCGTATCCATTTAGTTTGAGTTGTGATTGAATTAAATGACCTAATTCTATAAATTCATCAGATGTTAAATTGAAGTTGTCGAAATCTATGTCTTCCGAGAATCGTTGATTTTGATGGACAATTCGCAAGCACGTCCCTCCAATAAAAACCAACTTGGTCGCATATTTACTTGAAAAAACAATCTCGAGAATTTTATACTGCAAATATTCTTTCAGTAAAAATCGATCATACGAATGAAGCGAATCTGGATAGAATCGCTTTATTTCAGGTAGCTCAATCATACATGTGTTTTTTAAGAAGTGAATAGCGCTGCGATAATGACTTGTTATTGAAGAGTAATAAATAATCGTCCATTTTTTGAATATTCATTTTTCTTAAACCTTCAATGTTCCAACGCAAAGCTTGAAAGTCTGACACCGATTTTATCTCGAAATGAAGGTACAGGTAATCGAGTATAGCCTTTTCCAAGCTAGCCATTGAAACCGTTAGTCCATTTATCTCATTTAATACATAACCGAAAAACAGATTTTCTTTGATATGATTGTAATTGAAGCTGCCCAAAGACGTTTTCAAATTTGTAGTATTCAATGTTGAAACAGAGGTAACTGAAAATACCGCCTCTGGAATTATTTGATGATAGGATAAGGCACTTTCCAATGAAATATACGAGGGACTGTAAATTTTATTTGCTGAAAAGAAGAGCAATCCCTCTTGTTTAGGAAGATCTGTAAACCGGTAAAAGCCACGCTTCACATTTTCAATGTAGCCTTTTTTGCTCCATTCATTCAAACGTCTTTTGTCGAGTTTGGGAAATGCCTTTTCTATTTCAATCAGAGAAAGAAGGGGCAAATTTGCAAAGTGATTTCGGAACTGAACATACATTATATCTGAATTAGATGTTAAAATTAACAATTTTTTCAGATGAAAGCAAATAAATCACTCCGTGATCAATTCTGCGAATCAATCGCTTCGCTGAACAACAACAAAGTTCCAATTGCAAAGTAGGAATTGCGGAGCAGGAATAACGAAGTTCCAACTTCCCCTCTCTTTCCCTATGACTTCGACTTCCCCAACCTTAACCTCAACCCCAACGAAGGAACAACAGTAACTCCTTTCATCTGGAAAGATTCCCCAATAAAGTTCTGAAGCGTTCCGTAATTCTGGTAATAGACTGCGACGGCAGGTACAAAATAAAAATAGCGGAATCCGATCTTCATGTTTGCGAAGGCACCGAAACTGTTGATGGACTTCGATTCGGTGATGGCAGCTGTGTTTAGTGCGGTGACAACCCCGTTGACGTCTTGAATGCGCGCATACGTGAACGGAGTGGTTGAATAGTTCATGCGGGTGAAGTTGTAAGACAATCCGAACGAGATGGCTCCGATCGATTCTTCATTGCCCAATCCGTAACTGAAGATCAAAGGAATCAAAATGTCCTTCCGACTAAAATCATATTCCAGCTTAGTGGTTAATGGCTTAGCCCAAAAGGGTAATGACAATTCCTGACTAGAATACTGAAGTCCAATGCTTCCGTACCACTTGTTGGTGGACGATTCCGTGAAGTCGTCTACGTTTCCTAAACTTCCTAAAAACTGATATTGAACATCAATGGCTTTAGCCTTTCCTGATTTCTTGAATCCAACATCGAAACGACTCGCTATTCCATAACGAACGCCAAATTCAAATCCACCTCCAATAGGATCGAAGTTGTTCGCGATAAGCGCCTCGCCTACTTTCTGCCAATCGGTTGCAACGGCATTCGATTGAGCCAAAGAAACGGTATCCAATGAGCCATTCAATAAATTGTCTAGATTAATATCAACTGCGCTTGCCACCTTTCCCGCAGGCGCAGTAGCTATGTTGTAGGTTTGATTGGTAGCCACCACCCAGTTGCCTTTTGGTGTGACTTTACCTGAATTCGTGATGGCTCTTGGAGCGACACAACTGCTTATAGAGATTACCACTCCAAATAACCAAACGAACTTTTTCATGACTTAATTCTTATTAATTCGCTTCGCGCGATTCCAATATTCATCCATTTCGTTCAAGGTCATCTCGCCCATTTGCTTGCCGTCCTTCGCACTTTCCGTTTCCAAATACTGAAAACGATAAATGAATTTCTTGTTGGTCTTCTCTAATGCATCTTCCGGATGGATTCCCTTAAAACGCGCGTAATTGATGAGTGAAAAAAGTAAATCGCCGAATTCCTCTTCCTGATCCTCTTTCGTTTTTGCTTCTTTGAATTCATTCAATTCTTCCAAAACCTTTTCCCAAACCTGATCGGCATTGTCCCAATCGAACCCCACTCCTTTCGCTTTGTCCTGAATGCGCTGCGCCTTCACCATAGCAGGCAACGAACGCGGAACACCTTCCAACACACTCTTCTTTCCTTCCTTCAATTTTAATTTTTCCCAATTGGAAAGAACTTCCGCTTCGTCTTTCACTTCCACATCTCCATATATATGCGGATGCCTTGAAATGAGCTTTTCACAAATCGAATTCAACACATCGGCTACATCGAAAGCCTCAGTCTCACTGGCAATGCGTGAGTAAAAGACCAAATGAAGAAACAAGTCTCCCAACTCTTTCTTTACTTCTTCCATGTTTCCATCTAAAATGGCATCGCCCAATTCGTAGACTTCTTCAATGGATAAATGACGAAGACTTTCTAGCGTTTGCTTCATGTCCCACGGACACTTCTCGCGCAGCTCGTCCATGATGGTTAACAAGCGCTCGAACGCCTCTTTCTTCTGTTCAATGGTATTCATGATTCTTTCAGCGCATCGATCATTAATGTTAAAATTTCTTGCGCTGCCGAGGCAATCTTGGTTCCTGGACCAAAAATTCCAACGCATCCCGCTTCGTATAAAAAGTCGAAGTCCTGCTCGGGTATTACTCCGCCTGCAATAACACCAATATCTTCTCTTCCTAACTTCTTCAATTCAGCAATTAATTCCGGAATTAAAGTCTTATGTCCTGCTGCCAATGAAGATACTCCTACCATGTGAACGGCGTTCTCCGCAGCTTGCTTCGCAACTTCTGCGGGCGTTTGGAACAACGGTCCCA
>JBJOON010000095.1:0-7432 GCA_046051235.1 Bacteroidota bacterium | reverse complement strand
ACACTTTTGCTTGTTCTTGCCATTGTCTTTTTCAGAAAGCGTATTGCGAATTTCTTCAAAGCGAATTAAAAGAACTTCAGTTACCTTTGAATACCGAAAGTCTAGTGATATTCGGAAATTTTAAAGATTTATGAAGCGTTGTTTCCTTGTTTTCGTAGTCATTTTAGGAAGTCACATTTCTTATGCTCAATGGTCGTTGCAACAATGTGTCGGCACAGCCATCGAGCGCAACATCGGCTTGAAAAGAAACAGTCTTGGATTAGAACAAACCAAGTTGAATCAAGAACAGGCATTCGGTAATTTCCTTCCGAATTTAAACGGACAAGTTTCACACGGATACAACTGGGGGCAACGTATTGACCCATTCACCAATCAGTTCGCGACACAACGTATTCAGAGCAATAGTCTGGGTCTTTCAATGAGCGTCACTCTCTTTTCAGGTTTGCAAAACGTGAATCAATACAAAAAGGCACAAGTCGATACGCGTGCACAAATGCTCACCTTCGACTACCAACGCAGCCAATTGGCGCTTCAAGTTTCTGTGGCTTATTTGAATGTCTTACTGACCAAAGAACTTCAGACTGCTTCTGAACTGACATACAACCGCACCAAGGAACAAGTGAAACGCATAAGCGATTTAGTTCGTGTGGGTAGCGCTGCGGAGGGAAGTCTTCGCGACATTGAGGCGCAATTGCTATCAGACGAGGCCAATTTTATCTCAGCAGGAAACAATGTGCAGTCTGCAATTCTGGACATTGCACAGTTGATTCAATTAACAGAGCAAGAGCAGCGAAGTTTTTCAATTCAAGCCGACCCTTCTGCATTCAATATTGCAGAGCAAATGCCAGATATGTCGCAGTGTATTCAAAACGCATTAGCAACGTTTCCTCAAATAAAATCAGCAGAGCTTTCACTCGCTTCAAGTAACCTCAGTCTAAACATTGCCAAAGGCGGAATGTCACCACGACTAAGTATGAGCTATTCTTACGGTTCGGGTTATTCAGGTGCATCGAAGGTGCTAACCGGATCGCCAGATTCTTTGGCCTTTCCAATCGGACAAGTGTTCGGCTCGAACCAATACGTTTTCTCATTTCCGCAAGCCATTTACAATGTAGACGACTACACCACCAAGCCTTTCAGCAATCAGCTAAAAGACAACGTTAACCAATCGCTCTTCTTCAGCTTAACCCTCCCATTGTTCAACGGCTTTTCAAACGACGTAAACATTAAACGTGCAGAATTAGCACGCGCTGATAATGAGTTAACTGTTCAGCAAACCAAAGTTCAATTGGAGCAAGAAGTGCGCAAGGCGTACCTCGACGTAACTCGCGCAAAAGCGAATTACGAAGCCACGCAAAAAGCAGTTGAAGCAAGTCACCTTGCGTTCGATTGGAACGAACTTCGTTTCAATCAAGGTGTCGTTGGTATGTCTGAATACCTCGATGCGCGCAACCGCTTGCAGCAAGCAGAATCGAACTTTGTTCGAAGCAAATACGACTGGATTTTTAAACGGAAAATAATCGACTTCTACATGGGAGTCCCTCTAATGTCACAACCATGAAAAACAAAAAAAGATGGATCTGGATTTCAGTAATCGTTGTGATTATTGCAGCCATTGTATTGCCAATGGTATTCGGTTCTGGTGATGCAAAAGTGGTTACTCTTGGAAAATCTGAAAAGAGAGATTTAAGTGAAGTTGTTGCCGCAAGCGGAAAAGTTCAGCCTTCCGTTGAAGTGAAAATTCAGTCGGAAGTATCAGGTCAAATTGTTGAACTGCCTGTTAAAGAGGGAGACTTCGTTCAGAAAGGACAATTGCTCGTACGTATCAATCCTGATCTTTATGTTTCTGCACTCAGTCGCGCAGAAGCCGCATTGAATACAGCAAAAAGTAATTTGTCTAGCGCGAAAGCACGCTTAACACAAGCGAAGGCGCAAAAGCGTTTGCAAGAAACAACCCTTGCAAGACTTTCGAAATTAATCGAGCAAAAGGCAATCTCACAAGCCGAATACGACAACGCAAGCAGCGCTTTAGAAACAGCTGTGGCTGAAGTAGAGGCCGCTGAAGAGAGCGTGCACAGTGCAAACTTTTCCATTGCAAGCGCAGAGGCTGGAAAGAGCGAAGCGCAAGAAAACTTAAGAAGAACAACCATTGTTGCGCCCATTTCAGGAACGGTAACCGCTCTCGCTAAAGAGCTCGGTGAAACTGTGCTTGGTAACAACATGATGAGCGGAGATGTGATCATGAAAGTTTCAGTGTTGAATGAAATGGAAATAGACTTGGAAGTAAATGAAACTGACATTGTTCACGTGCAAGTGGGCGATACCGCTGACGTTGAAATTGACGCCTTCAGCGATCAAGTTTTCAAAGGTGTAGTTACCGAAGTGGGTTCCTCTGCTTTGAATTCAGGACAAGGTCTTGCAGCAAGCACCGAGCAAGTGACAAACTTTTCGGTAAAGGTGAAAATTGTAAAAGAATCGTATGCCGGAGTTAGCGGAAATTCAGAGAACAATTCACCCTTCAAGCCAGGCATGAGTGCAACAGTGAAAATTCACACAGACCAAGCCAGTCAAGCCCTTTCGGTGCCTACGGCTGCCGTTACAACACGCGCAGATTCAATTCAGAATAATATTTCATTAACAGTGGTATTCGTGAAGAAAGCAGACAACACGGTTGAAATGAAACAAGTTCAAACTGGAATTCAAGACGGAACATTCATTCAAATCACAAACGGTTTGAATGAAGGAGAGGAAATCGTTACCGGTCCTTATGAACTCTTGTCGAAAGATCTTTCGAACGGAGACAAGATTAAGCTAGAAGAAAAGAAGTAATGTATTTGTGTTTGGAAACCGCTACGCGGAATTGCAGTGTCGCACTCATCAAAGACAATGTCCTTGTCGATCTTTTTGAGCGCGAAGAAAATGAATTCGTTCATGCGGAAGCACTGCACCAAATGATTAAAGATATTCTTGATAGAAACAATCTTAAACCTTCCGATTTAACTGGAATCGCTGTTGGAATTGGTCCAGGTTCATATACCGGTTTGCGCATTGGAGTGACTGCCGCTAAAGGACTGGCTTACGCATTGAACATTGGAATGGTGCCCATTACAACCGGAGAACTTTTGGTTAATTCGGTCGGAAGTGAAAACGGTTTTACGCCTGTGGCTCTGATCGATGCGCGAAGAAATGACGCCTATGTTTATTCAAACGGAAGTTGGTCTTTCGCTACACTGAACGAAGAGTGGCGAGGAAATATCGGAGTTGAAAAGGCAATTTTTGTGGGTGATGCTGCGTTTAAAATGAATGTTTTGTTGAGGAAGGAAGATCAAGTGCAAGCAGTATCTCCAAGCGCGAAACATTTTGTAGGGCTATTGCCCATTTCTTCATCTAAATTTGAAGAACACATGGCGCAAATAGAGCCTTTCTACATGAAAGATTTTGTTCCAACCGAATCGAAAAAAAATATTTTGAATGGATAAGTTGAAGAAGTTCATTGCCGGATTTTTATTCTTGAGTCTTTTGTTCGTTCCTATGCATTCGTGCACAGACCGAAGTCAAATGCTAAATGAAATTGCATTCTCAATCAATGTCAATATTTTCGAACCGGCCTTCTTCGACCTAACCGTTCCAACGGGTTGGGTGTATTACGACGGGAATACGGTTGATCTGATCATATACAGAAACGACCTTGATGTGTTTTCTGTCTTCGATGCGCGAAGCACACACAATCCCGATAATCCGTGTTATGTGCAAGTGAACTCAGATAACGTAACTATCTCTGATACTTGTTCAGGAAGTAAGTGGTTGCTATCCGACGGTAGTTTAATTAACGGCCCAGCAAACTACAATCTGCTTCAGTACAACGCCGATTACAACCCGGTAACCGGATACCTCCATTTGTATAATTAATTGTTTTTATGAAAATTGAACACATCGGCATCGCAGTGAAAGACATTGCTGCTTCGAACGAAATTTTTTCTGCCTTGCTTGGCGTTAAACCCTACAAAGAAGAACGCGTTGAATCTGAAAATGTCATCACTTCCTTCTTTCAAGTCGGAGAGTCGAAAATAGAATTGCTTCAAGCCACCTCTCAAGACAGCGCCATTGCTAAATTTCTTGAAAAAAACAAAGAGGGAATGCACCACATTGCCTTTGAAGTTCAAGACATTTATGCTGAAATAGAACGTCTGAAATCAGAGGGCTTCACCATGATTCACGAAGCGCCGAAAGAAGGCGCAGACAATAAGTTAATCGCCTTCCTTCACCCGAAAAGTAGCAATTCTGTTTTAGTGGAATTGTGTCAAGAACGCGTGTAAAAAAAATGTATCTTCGCCTCACTTCAAATTAATAATATGATTTCGTATCAACGTGCAAACATTATTTTAGGTTGGTTCATGTTTATGGCAGCAACCGCTGTGTACATGATGACCCTCGAACCAACAATGCCTTTCTGGGATTGTGGAGAGTTTATCGCTTCAGCATACAAACTCGAAGTTGGACACCCTCCTGGGGCGCCTTTGTTCATGCTTATTGCACGTTTGTTTTCTGCATTCGTTGGAGTAGAGAATGTTCCATATGCCATCAACACCTTATCAGCAGTGTCTTCTGGAGCTACCATTATGTTCCTCTTCTGGACCATTACGCACTTAGCGAAGAAGATGGTTGACAAAGACGGAGATCAAAGCGACAACAAGAACTTAATCATTTTTGCAGCTGGTTTAATCGGAGCATTCGCATACACATTCAGCGATACGTTTTGGTTCAGTGCGGTAGAAGGTGAGGTTTACGCCATGTCTTCGTTGTTCACCGCCGTTGTATTCTGGGCTATTTTGAAATGGGAAAGTGAGGCCGATGAACCCAGCAATTTGCGTTGGATCATTTTAATCGCATACCTCATGGGATTATCTATTGGAGTTCACTTATTGAACTTATTGGCTATTCCTGCAATCTGCTTTGTGTATTATTTCAAGAAGAACACCTTCTCTTGGAAAGGCGTTGCCATTACCTCAGGTGTTGCCTTGGGACTTTTGTTCCTTATGCAAACCGTTATTCTTATTTGGTCCATTCAAATAGCAGCATGGTTTGAGCGTTTCTTCACGAACACGCTTGGAATGCCTTTCAACTCAGGAGTATTCTTCTACGCCTTAATTCTTATTGGCGGGTTGGTTGCATTGATTATCTATTCGAAGAAACGCGGATGGGTAGCAGTGAACACGCTTACTTGGAGCGTTGCTGTTGCATTGATTGGTTACACCACCTTTGCGACAATCGTTATTCGTTCACAGGCTGATACCCCAATGAACGAGAACAAACCGAACAACTTCTTCGCCTTGGTTTCATACATGAATCGAGAACAGTACGGAGATCGTCCGCTGCTTCGCGGACAATACTTTAACACACCTCAGGTACGCAACAAACCTTATTTAGATGGAAATGAAGTATACGTGAAATCATACAGCGTTCGCGAAGACAACAACAAAGAAAAGTTGGTGGTTTCCTTCAAAAATAAATTTGAAGCAGAGCAGTACGTTTCAAACAACACCGATCAAAAATTAAAGATTGTTCAGGAGTATTTGGAAACGGGCGAGAAGAAGGCTACAGAGCCGAACTATGCACAAACGCATGTCTTCCCACGTATGTATAGCAGCCAAGGAAGCCACATTCAGCAATATAAAATTTGGGCTGAACTAAAAGATTTGAAGCGCACGCCAACATTTGGAGAGAACATGGGCTTCTTCTTCAGCTACCAAGTGAATTGGATGTACTGGAGATACTTCATGTGGAATTTCGCAGGAAGACAAAACGATACGCAAGGACACGGAGATTTCGTAGACGGAAACTGGAAGACAGGTATCGGTTTCTACGATGAAGCCCGCTTGGGTAATCAAGAAGCAGTTCCTGAGTTGTCGAAGAACAACAAGGCGAACAACTCGTATTACATGATTCCTCTTTTGATCGGATTACTCGGTTTAGTATATCAAGTGCTTCGTCACAGAAACGACTTCATTGTTGTTGGTTTACTTTTCATTTTAACCGGATTCGCTATCGTAGTGTATCTGAACCAAACTCCGCTTCAACCGCGTGAACGCGACTACGCATATGCAGGTTCGTTCTACGCATTCGCTATCTGGATTGGCTTGGGCGTAACAGCGATTTACTTCTGGTTGAAATTAATGTTGAAGAACATTCCTTCTGCTGCACTAGCGGGAGTGGCATTCCTTCTTTCATTGTCTGCGCCTATTCTAATGGCTGCGCAAGGATGGGACGATCACGATCGTTCAGATCGCAGAACAGGAATTGACATGGCGAGATACTATTTGAATTCACTTCAACCCAACGCCATCATCTTCACCAACGGTGATAACGACACCTTCCCATTGTGGTATGCACAAGAAGTAGAAGGGGTTCGTACTGATGTTCGTGTAGTGAACCTTTCATTATTGAATACAGATTGGTACATCGATCAAATGAAACGTCGTCAGTACGAAAGCGCACCTGTGCCGTTCTCAATTCCTGAATTCAAGTACCGTCAAGGTACCCGCGATTTGATCGTATTGAATTCCGACACTGCATTAACTCCGTTGGAAGAAGCATTGGCTTACTGTCTGGACGACTCGAAAATTCAAGACTTTGGTTACAAGAAGTTCAGCGTAATGCCAAACTACCAATTCTCTTATGCTGTATCAAAAGAGAACCAAGCGAAGTTTAGTCAATATGTTGGAGCAAACGACTCATTGGTGAACAACATAACTTTTGCACTAATGGATGATGACGGAGAGAACCCACGTCAATTCATTACGAAAGCACAATTGATGGTTATGGACTTAATCGTTCACAACAATTGGGAACGTCCAATATACTTCGCTGTAACCACCGGTTCTGAGGCTTATATGGGTCTTGAACCATACTTCCAGTTGGAAGGATTGGCCTACAGATTAACACCAATTTTCCACACCGATTATGACCGCGATAACATGTCTGGTGGCGTAGCTTCTGAGTTGATGTACGACAACGTAATGAATAAATTCCAATGGGGAAATATCGACACGAAGGACATCTACCTCGATGAAAACAACCGTCGCATGGTAACCAACTTGCGTATGCAAATGAATAATCTGGCAGAGCAGTTCATCATTGAAAACAAAATGGACAAGGCGGCTGCCGTGTTGAACAAGGCCTTAACAGCCCTTCCTGAAAAGAACGCTCCATACGATCAACCACAAATCATGTGGCAAACAGCAGAATTGTTGTTTAAAGCAGGAGACCTTGAAACCGCTACGAAATTGGCAGAGCGCGTATTCGCACTGAATAACCAAATGCTCGATTATTATGAATCGCTTACCAAAGCTCAACAGAAAACCATTGAACGTAAAATGCAAATGAGTGCTTTCGTTAACGAAGAGTTGGTGAAAGACATGGAAGCATTTGTTCC
>JBJOON010000094.1:0-13445 GCA_046051235.1 Bacteroidota bacterium | reverse complement strand
GCGATTCAACGTCGCGTCCATGGCTACAAACGGATGCAACAACAAGGTAGTTTCTTTTTCCTGTTTGAAGTCGTACCAATAATGCGGCAGGGCAGTCCCAGATTTGAATCCAATCACATCGGCAAAACCCATCGTATAATCATTCTCAATTTCGCATTGAAGAATATTGCGATAGGTTTCCGCTCCGTTCATTTTCAAGTAGTGCATGCGAGCATGCTCTACTTTCTTTTCAATAATGAACTGAAGTCTTCGAATCTCTTCTTTCAATGTGTAAAGGGAATCGTGTGATGCAACGCCTGGATGAATTCCCAAGCGATACTTTTTCGAAAGAGTTTTAATTAATCGTTGAAAAGCCTTACTCGAATACGGAACATTCTTATCGTACGTCCCGAAATTCGACAACAAAAAGAAATACGTTAATTCCAGGTTGAAAGTCTTCTGAAGCTCTTCAATGTAATCATAAGTGGTGTAATCGTCTTTACGAAGACGAAGCAAGACCAGTGATCTTTGAACAAAATTCTTGAAATCTAACTTCAAGAAATCTTTTGCAAATCCACCTGCTGTTCTATACCAACCCTTATGCAAATAAGAAAACGCACTGTCCACATCTACCGTCAAATGCACATTGTGTGAAGTAGGGGTATAGTCGAAAAATGGAAATATATCTTTTAATTCTCTCAACAATGCAAGTCTCCATTCATCAACCATTGGACGTTCCAGCCAATTGCGCTTCGACAATAAACTGTTTTTACTTTCGAACCTACCGAAAGAATCTCTGATTGAAATAACTTCTTCTTCGTATCTGCTAAGCAAAATGAAACTCGCTGCAAAGACATCGAAGTTGAAATGAAAGGCACCATTCTCAGGAACTTCAAAAGGAAAATCGAAATGCTCTGAACTAATAATTGAATCATCAAGGAAAAAGGCAGAACTTGGAATATGCAAATGATTGTCCCAAGCGATTTCAGAATAGATCAATTTCGCACCTTTGAATTCATCGAACTGTGATTTGTCCTTCAATATAAAAAATGAAACGCCCACAGGGCTGAAAAGCGCTTTCAGCGCGTAATTCAACCGCGTTGAATCTATTTCAGCGTAAATAGCGATCACGTGAAATAGGATTTAATGCTCGCTAAAATAATCTCAGCGGAATGTCCATTTCCATATAGATCAATGGACTCAGGCATTCCGTTCTTCAAAAAGGATTGACTTTCACTTTTGATTTTATTCAAATCGTTGTGAACCACTTTCGCAAAACCATTCTCAACCAATTCGGTCCATTCCGTTTCACTTCGAAGAATTAAACAAGGAGTTCCCATATAAAAGGCTTCCTTACACAATCCACCAGAATCTGTCCATACAAGCGAAGCTTGTGTGAGTTTGCCCAATGTTTCGGTATAATTGAAAGGTGGAAATAGAATGAAATTGGAATTCAATTTCAAGCGTTCCCACTCATCCCTCAAATTTGAATCTTCTAACGATTTTGCTGTTCTCGGGTGAATGGCAAAATGAAGTTCCTTATTTAAGTCAGAGGCAATTTGAACCAACTCTTGAAGAAAAGGTAAGAGTAATTCGGGACTATCTACATTCGAAGGTCTGTGAAGCGTGAGGAAAATAAAATTCCCTCTTTCCTTCGCAATTCCGTTTGAATAATAAAGTGCATTGTCTAACATGACATCGCCACATTCAACAACAGCGGCATTCGCAGCTGTAGCAACAGAAACTTCTGTGTTGCTATATCCTTCCTTTTTTAGTTGAAGAGTAGCGGCAGAAGTAGGGGTGAAGAGCAACGTGCTCAAATGATCAGTTGTGACACGATTGATTTCTTCAGGCATTTGTCTGTTGAATGAACGAAGTCCGGCTTCTACATGCGCAATAGGCACTTGCATATGCGCTGCGGCCAATGCGCCAGCAAGGGTACTGTTCGTATCTCCATATAACAAAACCATATCAGGAGAGTGCAGCTCAATAGCCTTTTGAAGCGCTATAGACATGTGAGCAATTTGTTCTACTGTATTTCCGGAAGGAGCTTCCAACAATACATCTGGAGATTTAATTTTCAAATCTGAAAATAATTGTCCAGACATGCTTTCCGAAGAATGCTGTTGCGTATGAATCTTTATTTCCTGAAGAAATGAATCGTTTTCCATCGCACGAGTGATGGCCGCAGATTTAATAATTTGCGGACGAGCACCAACTACAGTTATAATTTTTTTCATGCGATCATTTTTCCTTCGTCTGCAAAACTATAATAACTACTCTCAGTTACAATCAAATGATCTAAAACTTGTAGCTCGAGCAATCGTCCTGCTTGAATAAGCTTTTCAGTAATTCGAATGTCCTCACCACTTGGTGTTAGATTTCCACTCGGATGGTTGTGCGCAATGATAAGCTGGGAAGCTTTGTGTTGAAGTGCCAAATGAAAGATTCGCTTTGGATCTACTACGGTTCCACTGAATCCGCCCTCAGAGACTTTCTCGAGTTTTATCACCTGATTGTTTCTGGAAAGAAAGAGTACCCACATCTCTTCGTGATTCAAATCGGAAAGATGTTGATGAAAGATTTCGAACGCATGGGCTGAGCTTCCGACCGAAACACCTTTCTTTCGCTCAGCGGCGCGCTTTCTTCTTCCCAACTCAAATGCGGCCAATAAGGTCGAGCATTTTGCAGGCCCTAAACCTTGAATAGCTGAAAGCTCGGAAAATGAATAGCGACTAAGTTCATGAAGGCAATTTCCTGCTTTATGAAGTAGGTTCTCTGCTATCTGAATAGCTGACTCCTTGGCGTTACCTGAACCAATTAGAATGGAAAGTAATTCAGTATCTGTAATACTGCTAGCAGAGTGACTTAGTAGCTTCTCTCTGGGTAAATCGTTCTCTAACAAATCAACTTTTATACTCATACTTTTTTTCGCAAAAGAAAGCAGAGATCCTTCGGAAGTCAAGAAACACTTATGCGCGGTTATGCCAAATAAAAAAGCCGTCAAAAAGACGGCTTAAAAAACACAAACCAATGAAAACAACTTATTATTTTAAACTATTTACATAAACAGTAAGGCTGCTCTTTAGGTTAGAGGCCTTGTTAGAATGAATCACATTGTTCTTGGCTAATTTGTCCAACATAGACGAAACTGTGGGCAACAAAGCAATAGCTTCGGCTTTGCTCTTCAATGAACGCAATTTGCGAACAGCGTTACGAGTTGTCTTGTGGTAATATTTGTTGCGAAGACGCTTTGCGTCGTTGCTACGGATTCTTTTAATTGCTGATTTGTGATTAGCCATTTCTAATAAAAATTGGTTTGCAAATGTACATTAAATATTTGTTCGCACAAGTACTTTTTTCGAATTATCTGATAATAATTCTTTCAGCCACAAAGATATGCTAAGTAACCACATCAGATTCAATTATTTATAGCCTTTTTGCGAATAAATTGCAAATAGGACTTTTTCAAGGTTCAGTATAAGATTTGACCATGAAATTCAAACATCTTCCCCTTTTCTTAATTCTTTTCTCGTGTGGAAAGGAACAATCGGAATCGATTTCAACTTTTGAGAAGCGATCACCAATTCCGAAACTTGAAGCGAACAATTTAGAAGTTCAACATGAAGTTGAACAGAAAATTACGCTTTGGCTCAGTGAAGGACGCTCTTGGAAATGGTCCGACTTATCTCAAGGCGAGTTATTCGCAGCCATCGAGTTGTCGCAAGGCGAATTCGCCGTTGGATTGAAACTTCGTGGAGAAAGCGACAGTTTACCCTTTAAAGATTTGTCTAAACGCAACGAGTGGGAGAACTTAAGGGAGAGCTTGCTGAAGAGTTTGGAGGACACTTTAACGGTTGAGATGGGCAGGGAAGTTCGTAGGGCAGAGTTTGTGCTGGAAGTAGATCTTCATCTGCCCATTGTTTCTTTTCATTCTAAGAGTCCCGCCTTAGTGGCTTGGCTTATGAGCTCAGAACACATTCGATACATAGAACCCTTGAACGATTTCTTGGATGAAGCAGTTAATAGAACAGAAAGCGGATGCACACCAAGTTACGATGCGGTGCAAGCTGGAGATTATACAACAACAGGCACAGGTGCTAAAATTTCTTGGCATTGGAACTACCACAACGTGCCGCAAGCTTGGGGAATTCGTCAAGGTATGGGAATAGGAGTAGGGGTCATAGATGCCGGAGTTTCTTCAAATCAGTACCTCCTCTTTCAACAATTCAATTCCGGTTATTCGAATGTGGGACGAACGCATGAAACCACCCACACCATCGGCTCCAGCGCGTATACCTCATGCAACCACGGAAATGCTATGGCCGGACTCATAGCCGCGCCTTGGGCCAATTTTGGCAATGCCATAGGAGGTGCGCACAAGGCTAATTTATTTACGGTTCGAGCTGCCGACGATGTGTATTTGAATACTTCAGCGGAAAGGTTAGCCGTGAAGAATGCATATGTTTATCTCGCGAATAAGTCAGCTGTGAAGATCATAAGCATGTCTATGGGAACACCTTTTTATAGCAGCGTTTTGCTCGATGCCGTCATCTATGCTAATTCAATGGGAAAGTTGTTGTTCGCTGCAGCCGGGACTTCTACCTTTTTCACTTCTGGACTTTCAGTGATTTATCCTGCAGCCTTTTCAGAATGCCAAGCAGTTACTGGAGTGAATGACCAAGATCAAACGTGTCAAGTCTGCCATGACGGACCACAAGTCGATTTTACCGTTGTTATGGAGCGCAGTTGGGATGCTAATCGCAAGGCTGTTGGAATCAATCAATACAACGATTGGCTTCAATACATAGGAGGGTCTAGTGCTGCTACAGCTTCAGCGGCAGCCATTGCGGCCATTGTTTGGTCTGTTAAACCAACCTTATCGAAATTTCAGATTTTATGGATTCTCAGATACACCGCACAGTTTTCCATTATTCAAGACGTAGATCATGGATACGGGAGAATGAACGCACTTAGTGCAGTTCAATTAGCCCAACAGTATTGAACTAAGGTGTTTGACTCACCCAAAAAGAACCATCTGAATTGAATTCTTTTTTCCAAATGGGAACAGTAGACTTCAATTCATTCATAAGTGCTTCACAGGCATCGAAGGCATCTTTGCGGTGCTGAGAATAGACAACTGCAACAACTGCTAATTCGCCCGGAAGGACTCGTCCAATGCGGTGATGAAGGACAATCTCGTTGATTTGAAATTGGGATTCTAAAGATTCCGCTATGCGCTTCATTTCATTGTGAAAAAGCGCTTCATAAGCTTCGAATTCCAAATAAAGAACTTCAGAACCTTTGTTCGGTGTGCGGACAATCCCATTAAAAACAACTTCAGCTCCTGAACGTTCAGAACGAAATTGTTCTAAATCGGGAAAGCCGTTCCCATCAGCGATGAGTTGGAAATCTGTCTTCATCCGCCGCTAACTGGAGGTAATAAGGCAATGTGATCTGCAGAATCAATAAGATCCAAATCGTGAATCATGAAGTGGTTCTTCGCAATTAAGAAAGGAAGGTCTTGAACTTCTTGAAATTGCATTCGAAAAGCCACAATAAGTTCTTTGGCTGAAATAGGCAAATCGGAAACCTCAACAAATACAGGGCTTCCGTATTGTTCCTTCAATATTCCGAAAAGTTGAACTTCCTTTTTCATAGGCTGCGAAGTAACAAACGAATACCGGCATAAAGCAAGATTCCAATGGTAATTAATCGAATGCCATTCTTCGGAAGGAATTTAAGCGCACTTAAATTTCCCAGTATTGCGCCGGTCAATACCGCTCCTATTAGATAATAGGTAGAATTTTCAACAAGTAAATTTTTCGACTGGAAAAGCATGGGAACCAAGGCTACCCATGAATTTACAGCAATAAATAGGGAAGTGGTCGCTGCTATTTTCCGTTCTTCGCCCCATTTCGAAAAATAAAGAAAAGGTGAGAGGTAGACTCCGCCACCAATGCCGGTTAAACCAGAAATAAATCCAATGACAGCAGAAAAAGGCCATAGTAATTTTTTATTGAATGAAAGAGTACTGTTCATTTTAACAGCCAATGGCAAAAGCATAAAGAATGCGGAAAGAAGAAGTCCAATGGACAAGAAAAGCAGAAATACTTTTTCTTCCAAGGTTATCTGAGTAGCCAAAAGCACAAATGGAATACTGAAGGCAAGCAAGTGGAAGTTTTGCCTCCAGGCAATAAATTTATTTCTTATAAATTGAATGCTGCTGTAGGTTGCGACCGATGCGTTACAGAGTAAGGCCAATGTTTTTATTTCTCCTTGTGGAAGGGCAAGCGTGAAGACTGCGCCAGAAAGAATGGCCAAATACATACTTCCCCCACCGAATCCGGCGCTTGAATAAATAAGCGAGATCGCAAAGAATAACAAGGGAAGAAGAAGAGCCGACATGCTAGTTCGTGGCTACAGCAGATAATGAAACTTCTTTGAACGTTTTCCAACCGTTCTTAGTTTCCCAACAATCATAGATGTGCAACGCATATTCAAATCCGTTGTAATCGAAATACACATCCATGAAATGCGCACCCTGAATACCCATGTGTTCAGCACGATAGACATCTACCTTTTTGAAATTGGCTTTTGACCAATCGATGCTGTAATTGTTTGAAAGGCGCTCCAACCCTTCAAAAGATTCGATGGCTAACTTCTCCATGGACTTTTCTAATCCAATGGCACGTCCACGTTCTTGATTTTTACCTTCTTCAGAAAGGTTGCTCCGGTCAATGATATCATTGAACTCGTCTTCGGTTAGATACAAGGCACGAAAATCTTTTTCGTTTTTCGATTTAACAGCATCAAATACCGCTTGTCCGAATTCTTCAGGAGTTTTCGGAGCAGAGGAGCATGCGCTGAAAGCAATGGTTGATAATAACGCGAAGACTAGAACAATTCGATTCTTGAACATGGGTATATCAATAAAGTCAATCAAAAGTAGTGATCCCGTCGCGGATCGAACGCGAATTCTGGGCTTCGGAAACCCATGTAATATCCATTATACTACAGGACCAATTAAGGGCTGCAAAGATAGGATAATTAAGTCAGAGCTCATTGGTCTTTCGAGAATGCTAGAAAATAATATTTTCAGTTGTTCAACGGCAATGAAAAATAAAAGGTAGTGCCTTCAGTCACTTCACTTTGAACCCAAATTTTCCCTTTGTTCTTTTCCAAATATTCTTGACATAGAATGAGTCCTAATCCTGTGCCTTTTTCTTTTAGAGTTCCCGGAGTTGAAACAACGCCATCAATCTTGAAAAGTTTATCGATCACTTTTCGGTCAATACCAATGCCATTATCCTTCACTGAAATTACAATTGAATCTTTCTGCTCTGCGGAAGAAATTTCAATAACTCCTTTCGAATGTGTATACTTCAATGCGTTTGAAATTAGATTTCTCAAAACGATGGCTTCTTCAACTAAAATATAAATATCAAAATATTCAGGTTCGAATTTCATCCTTCCTGTTTGTATCTGAGACCATTCCATAAGATTAAGAAGTAGATCTAATGCTTTTTTAGAAGATTGATTTATGATTTTAGCATATTTATTTATAATTTGAATGTCATTTGCATCATTTCTCTGCAGGAGTAAATCGCTGGATCCTATAATCGCACTAAAAGGATTTTTTAAGTCATGAGCAATTATGGAGAAAAACTTGTCTTTTGCTGCATTTAATCTTAGTAATTCTTCGTTTTGATTCTTGATAATTAATTCTCTATCTCTTCTGTCCGAAAGGTCTTCAATAATTCCCCACACGACTTTTCTTCCATCAACATCTACAAACAGAGCCCCACTTATTGATAGGGGATATCGCGAACCATCTTTGCGGATATATTCTTTGAAGTTTGGACCGAAATAGCCCGTCTCATTCAATGTTGCAAGTTGTTCTATTTCTTGCTGCTCGTATTCTCTAGGTGTTAAATCCCAGTAACTTAAATCTAAAAATTCTTCTTTTGTATACCCGGTAGACTCTAAAACTGAATAGTTAACTTCCAAGAACTCACCCGTTTCATGAAGAACCAAAGCCATGCCTACGGGAGACTGTTCAAAGAGCATTCGAAATTTGTTTTGGGCCAGAACTTTTTCGTTATCATGAATTTCATACAACGACTTCAGCTGATTATTCTCCTGCCTCAACCTTCGTATTTCATCCAAGAGTTCTTCTCTTGTTTTACCGATATCATTCATTCTATTGGGCATTTTAATTTTGCACGACTAAAGGAATGTACGTATCAGTCTTCCTCATTGTTACAAAACATCTTACATAACGAAAAAAGTCATTCTCTCGACTAAGTCTTGGACTTTTCGACCATCCTTTTGGCCTTTACAACCTATTTCGTCTTAGATAAATTTGATTAAACCGATCTTCATAATCATTAATTTCTGTTTTCATCCACCGATCCCAATAGGTAAAATACAAACCATAATTGCCTTTAAAGAGTTCGTGGTGCATATTATGATGAGTAGAAGTTGTTTTCAGTCTTAACAATGGAATTCTGAACCAATTTCGCACATAAATCTCATAGCCTAAATGTGCTAGAACGTTATTGATTAAGTCCAAGGTTTGCCAAAGAAAAAGCATAGGCCAATGAATTGGAATTATCATTGGGAGAATTAGGAATGGAAGAAATTCAATTAAGTTTTCTAAAGGATGGAAAGAAAAAATAGTTAGAGGAGATGGATTAGTGCTTTTATGATGTGTTTTATGAACCCATCGGTATATTTTTGGGTGATGCATGAATCGGTGAGTCCAATAGAAATAGGCGTCGTAGAAGAATACAAGAAAAAATATTTGAGCAACACCCCAAAATGTGCTGTAGTCGTTGATATCCGAATATAGCCTCATGTATCCCCATTTATCAAGTATGGTTATACATGCTGTAAGAAGTCCAGCAAGTAGGATTGAACCCACTGAAAAAAGAATATCGTGTCTAAAAAAGTGCGATCTGCTTTCGCTCCGAGGTTGTATTCTTCGCCAACGCCATACTTTTTTTAGGAAAATCCAAACAACAGCAAAAATAGCAATGCCAAAAAATAGGTATAAACCCAAATTGAAAAGGGATTCTTGCATTGCAGTGACAAAGAAATCTTCAATGTTTGTCATGGAATCAAATGTCTAACAAAAATAAATAAATAATCAAGATTGGCTCGGTCTTGACAGGTTTACATCGATCTATTCACCAATCCAGGTGCGTGTATTCATAAAAAAGGCAGCTATATCCTACCGCTGTGCGGTTGCCGTAAAGTAATTCAGTAAACTTGAATCCTTATCCACATAATAGTCAATAGACCTTTTCAAGTCGTGCTGACACTTCCGTAAATGTGAAGAAAGCGAATCCAGTGAAACCAAGATGCAGTAATCTCCCCTCGTCCAGACGCCCATGCGAGATACTGGCATTTCATGCGACAGCTCGATTTCCCATTGCGACTGTGAGATCGCAGATAATGATGCAAAGAGCAATAAACATAGAAACATTGATTTCATTCGTCGAAAATACAAAAAAGCAAATTCTTAGAAGCTTGAATTGGTTGTCGGTATTGCAAGTAAGAATCGTTTCTTGAAATGCAAAAAGCCAATCATTTCTGACTGGCTTTTTGTTTTTGGTAGCGGGGACAGGACTCGAACCTGTGGCCTTTGGGTTATGAGCCCAACGAGCTACCAACTGCTCCACCCCGCACTCTAAAAGTTTTCCCCTTTGGGAGTGCAAATATAACTACTTTTACAAGCAATATGCAAGAAAAATCTGAAGAAGGAGAAAAAAAAGCCGCGCACAAAGCGGGTTTCGTGAACTTGATTGGTAACCCCAATGCAGGTAAGTCTACGCTAATGAACGCTTTAATGGGCGAGAAGCTCAGCATCGTCACACCAAAAGCGCAAACAACAAGACATCGAATTATGGGGATATTAAACGATGAAGACTATCAGATTGTCTACAGCGATACCCCAGGAGTGCTCGATCCGAAGTATAAATTACAAGAAGGAATGATGAAATCGGTCGGCACCGCACTCAAAGATGCCGATTTAATTTTATTGGTCATTGACCTCCTAGATAAGAAAGGTCTTCACGAAGAAACCTTCAATCGATTGAAGAAAATGGAAGTACCCATCTTCGTTGTTTTGAATAAATTCGAAAAAGCAGGTACAGAAAAAGCCAATGAAGCATTTCAATTTTGGAACGAAGCATTACCGAATGCGAAAGTGTTCCCCGTATCTGCATTAGAAAAGATATATACGAAAGAATTACTGAATGAGATTCTTGCCGTTCTTCCAGAACACCCAGCTTTCTTCCCGAAAGATGAAATCTCCGATCGCACGCAACGCTTCTTCGTAAGTGAAATTATTCGTGAGAAAATCTTCACCACCTACGATCGCGAAATTCCTTATTCATGCGAAGTCATTGTTGAAGCCTTCAAGGAAGAGCCCACCATTATTCGCATTTCAGCCGTTATACTTACCGAACGCGAATCGCAAAAGGCCATCATCATTGGTCATCAAGGAAGTATGTTGAAGCGTGTGGGAACAAACGCTCGCAAAGACATGGAGAGTTTCTTAGGGAAAAAGGTATTCCTTGAAATGTTTGTGAAGGTTGAAAAGTGGAGAAACGATACGCGTGCACTGACTCAAATGGGATATCTCGATTAAGATGTTAGTTTTTCCAAATGCCAAAATAAATTTAGGACTGTTCATCACTGAAAAGCGAACAGACGGATTTCACAATTTGGAAAGTTTGTTCATGCCCATTCCCTTGTGTGATATACTTGAGGTCACACCTTCAACAGAAGAAACAACCTTGGTCTGCACCGGAGAATCGAATGATATTCCAACCGAAAAAAATATTGTTTACAAAGCATGGAAATTGCTTCAAGAGGCGCATGGAATTGGTAATGTACACATTCATTTACACAAGATTATTCCAAGCGGCGCTGGAATGGGCGGAGGTTCAAGCGATGGATCATTCATGCTGAAGGTGCTGAATGAATTGTTTGATTTGAATTTGAATACGACCCAATTGGAAGACTATGCAGCTCAATTGGGAAGCGATTGCCCGTTTTTCATCAAAAACACAGCCGCTTTGGTAACAGGAAGGGGCGAGAGGATAGAGCCCATCGATTTCAATTTAGAAGGAATGTATATGATGGTCGTTAATCCAGGAATTCATGTGTCAACGGCCCATGCATTTCAAGGCATTAAGCCGTGTCCGTCGAATTTCAATTGGAACGAATTCATTCAAAGTCAAGATTTTCAAGAAGGTAGCTTGCGCAATGATTTTGAAGGAAGTGTCTTTCAAATACATCCTGAAATTGCTGATATTAAAAGCCGTTTTATTCAAGAGGGGGCTCTTTTTGCAAGCATGTCTGGAACGGGCAGCACAGTTTTTGGATTGTTCGAATATGAACCAAGTTTTTTTTTGGATGTGAATTACTTTTCAATAACTTTCAAATTGTAACGATTTTTTTTTTGAGTTGATAAGATATATTTGTTCTTGTGAATACAAAGAACAAGAAGAATCAAGCTGTTCCAATAAATCCGCTTCAAGTGGAATTGGATGCATTAAAAGCTCAAAAAGAAAAACTCGAGCGCGAGTTATTGGCTCGTGAGGAATTAATGCAAAGCATGTTTTCTCTTTTGGCCGAAAAGAAAAAGTAATTCGCTTTTTTGTTTCAATATTTCTTCGTTTCTTAGGGTCTTAAACCTTAATAGCAATGCGTAAGATTTTTATAGGCCTTTCATTGTTTTTGTCTTTTTCAGTATGGGGACAAAGTAACATTGAGCGAAACTATGACCCTTTGGAGGTGAGACTCTACAAATCTGAAGAGGCCTATCACTCGGACAAACAAATTGAATTGTCGAACCAAACGGTATGGAAGACATTTCAATCTCAACACTCAAAATGGACCTCTTTATTCAACGAGCGAACTGGAATGCCATCAAAGGCATTCGGAAATCCAATTTCTGTGAATGGGGTCACCGACACCGAGCGTGCACAAAATATTCTAAATGAAATGAATCAGGTTTTTTGCAATGGAACCATTCAACTGATTGCAAAACCTGAAATTAAAACTGAGAAGTTTACGAACATCACTTTCGATCAGCAATTCAATGGAATGAAAGTTTTGTTCAGCAAAGCTTCTGTAAAGTTGGTGAATGGTAAAGTGGTTCAATTCGCATTCGGTGTTCATCCGAATATTAAGTTGGAAGAAAAGCCTACTATTGGTGAACAACAAGCGCGTTTGGCCGCTCAACAAGGAATAGCTTCAACGATTGAAAGCATACAATCAACAGCTGATTTATTTATATTACCAGTTCCGTCCTCAACATCTTTCGAATACCGTAGAGTTTATTCGGTAACTGTTTCGACACGGAATACACAGAAAGTTCCTCAGCGTTACCTGACATACATAGATGCACTTTCAGGAAAGATACTGATGCGTAAGAATTTGGTTTCGCATGCAGAAGGAGGTCCGAAGAAGTCTGGTGCAGAAGAATTAGTTGTTGATTTACAAGTAAATGGAGATGTTTACATGACCAATCCATACGGAGTTATTACTAACGAAGGCTTGAACAATATATACGTAACCGTTTCAGGAACAGATTATGTCACCGATACAAACGGTTCAGGAAACTTTCCTATTAACGCAGGGGCAAATGCTGTTGTAAGATTGGAAGGTCCTTGGAGCACCGTTAACACGAACGGTACTGTTCCTCAAAAGAATGTTACTCTTCAAGCAGGGTTGAATACAATTGACATGTCAACAACTGCAAATGTTCGTGAGCTTTCAGCTTACAAGAGTGTAAACCGAATTCATGACCATTGCAAATTCTGGATGCCAAACTTTACTGGAATGGACTTTCAATTACCGACGAATATTGATTTGACGACAGGTGATTGCAATGCGTTCTATGATGGAAGTTCAATTAATTTTTATGCAATTGGAAATGGATGTAATGCAACAAGCTTATTGGCAGATGTTGTTTTTCATGAATATGGTCACGGAATTAACGATAACTATTATCAAAGTTTAGGATCATTCTTTATGAATGGAGCGATAGGCGAAGGCTACGCTGATTATTGGGGAATTTCTTTAATTGATAATCCTGTTGTTGGAATTGGTTTCTATACAGATAACCAAGATGGAATAAGAAGATATGACACAGAGCGTAAGGTTTATCCGCAAGATTTAGTAGGCGAGGTGCATGCTGATGGTGAAATAATTATGGGAGCATGGTACGATACGCACTTATTGATGGGCGGAGATTGGAATGGGACAATGCCCTTGTTCGTTGAGGCTTATGCAGGTTTGCAAGCAGAAACTGCCGATGGAAACGAAGGAGAGGCTTTTACTGATATCTTATTAGATGTTTTGTTGGCTGATGATACAGATGGAGATATTACGAACGGAACACCAAATGGAAATGCAATAGTTCAAGGATTTTATCTGCATGGAATAAC
>JBJOON010000093.1:0-7463 GCA_046051235.1 Bacteroidota bacterium | reverse complement strand
ATGAACAAGATGGTTGGACAACGAATTCGGATGTTTCGCGCTATGCGTGGACTGAGCCAAGATAACGTTGCCGATGAACTTGGAATGACTACCGGAAACTACGGAAAAATGGAACGCGGAGAAATTACCATATCCGTTAATGCCGTTGCTCAAATCTCTAAAATCCTCAAAGTCACTATCGCCGAACTCTTCGACGAAAAACCCTCCAACACCCTTTCAGACCCACTAGCAGCTTACGTCACAAAAGCAGAATTCAAACAACTGGAAAAGGAAGTTGCCACCATTTCCAAAGACCTCGAAAAGGTTAAGGTGAGCTACGCGCGGAAAAAGTAAACTTTCAATCACCTTCGGTGATCAATCTTTCAGATCAATTCTTCGAATCAATCGCTTTGCGATTAAACCTTGGGTGAAAGAAAACGTAGTTCCAACAACGGAGTTCTAACAACGTAGTTCCAACAACGAAGTTCCAACAACGAAGTTCCAACAACGAAGTTCCAACAACGCAGTTCAAACAACGTAGTTCAAATTATTCCACTCAAAATTCTCCCGCAATCCCCGCCAATACTGACTTTTTGGGTAAAACTCAGTCCGTCACTAGCATAAACACTTGAAAAGCGTATTGATTTCTATTCGGAAATTCACAAAAAAAGCCCGCTTTCACGGACTTTGAACCGATTAGATAACAAAAAAAACAATGGCACAGGACGTTATTCAATTTCAAGACGAGGTAAACAATCGAATTAGATACTTTCAAAATCAATACGTGATATTGGATTCTGACCTCGCACATTTCTTTAACGTAGAAACTAGAGTTTTAAATCAGGCCGCACAAAGAAATTCGAAGCGATTTCCAACTGAATTCAGATTTCAAATCTCTGAATCTGACTTCAACTCTTTGAAGTCACAAATTGTGACTTCAAAGGGAGGGAATAGAAAACTACCTTGGGCCTATACAGAACATGGTATTGCTATGATGGCTACATTGTTGAGAAACGACATTGCAATTGTCATGAGCATAGAGATAATAAAGGCCTTTATTACTTTGAGGAGAATTCAAACAAACTACTCTAGTTTAATTGCTCGAATTGAATTATTAGAAGAGTTCAAAACTGAATCATCTTCAATTCTAAAACGTCTTGTATCAAATGAAAATGAAGTTTATCAAAGCAAATCAGGCATCTTCTACGACAATGAAATCTTTGATGCATATGTATTCAGTAGCGAATTAATAGCCAAAGCAAAAAAATCAATCATTCTAATCGATAACTACATCGACGAAACCACATTGCTCCAACTTTCAAAAAGAAACAAAAAAGTCCATTGCACCATTTACACCGAAAGAATAACCGAACAACTCAAACTCGACCTAGAAAAACACAACGCACAATACCCGCCCATTGAAATCCGTATCCTGAAAAACACCCACGACCGTTTTCTAATTCTCGATGAAAAAGAATTGTATCACATCGGAGCTTCACTCAAAGATCTTGGGAAAAGATGGTTTGCTTTTTCACAGATGAATGGTCTTGTTAACGAAATTCTCAATCATCTTCTATGATCAATTCTTCGAATCAATCGCGATGCTATCAATCGTTCCAATTAAGCAACGAAGTTCAAACAACGCAGTTCAAACAACGAAGTTCTAACAACGCAGTTCCAACAACGTAGTTCTAACAACGAAGTTCCAACAACGAAGTTCCAACAACGCAGTTCTAACAACGTAGTTCCAACAACGCAGTTCCAACAACGTAGTTCATATAAACACGCATAACCATTTCTTGACAAGCGCACTTAAGAGAAATAGGTTTGCTTCTAAAAAACAAAACCGCCGGTGTGATAATCAGGGACCGGCGGCATACTGAATCAAATTTAAAATAAAATGAATGATTGGAAAAATATTTTGGGGAAAAATTATGTCAATGCTGTTTCCTATAAAAGGCTGAAAACCTATATAGATGCAACCGAACACGATATTTTCAATGGAATAAAATTATACCAGAAGAACATAACGCTCTCGAGTAATTGCTTGAGATACATTGCCCTTTTCGAGGTTACACTTCGAAATGAAGTTGATAGATTCTATAAGGAGAAATTTAAAAATCAAAATTGGATTAGTCTCTTTCCAAAAGAAATGATAAGAAGCTCAGGTGATAAAGGAATTGAAAAAATGAATCTTGGCTTTTGGGTACAGCTTTTTGCTCCAAAGCAATTTCGAGAAGGTGGCCAATGCCTTCGTCAAATCTATTTATACCGACCAAAGGGGGTCTCTCCAAGGGTGCTCTTTAACGATCTGTTATTTGTCTTGAATTTTCGAATTAGAATTGCACATCACGAATCCATTTGCTTCAATAAGCAAAAAGAGTTCAGTACCGATTCAATTCGAAAATTTGAGGAAATAATTCTTCGTCACCTCGTTTGGTTAGGATATGATATTCCTACATTGATTTATTTCAAGCGTTTAGACTTGGAAAGCAAATAGAATTTTCTTGAATGTTGCGAAACAACGAATGCCCTCGGCGAATGTCTGCGAAGATTCCAATTACGCAGTTCCGACAACGCAGTTCACTTCCTCACCGGTGTTCCCTCCAAGAACTTCACCATCTTACCGTTCTCGTAAATGCCACGCTGAACAAGCTTTCCAGACTTCTTGTCATACATCGTGCATTCGCCGTGATAACGATTGTTCTTGTAGTTTGCGTCTTCCTCTAAAATTCCGTTTTCAGTATAGATCTTGCTGGGTCCGTTTAACTCGCCATTGGAGTAGGTGCAATCGCGCCACAAGCCGCCGAAATCGTAATAGTACTTCCATCTTCCTTCACGTTTGCCCGCTTTGAATTTCCCCTCACTAATAGGTCGTCCACTTTCATTATACAAAATAGAAGTTCCATTCAACTCGCCATCTTTTCCAAAAGTAATGACGCTTTCCAATTGTCCGCGTTCAGAATAGTTCATCCACTTGCCAACCTTCATGTCGTTCTTCCAGCTTCCAATGTATAAATACCTGCCGTTCTTCGGTTCGTATCCAATCCACTTGCCATACATCTTTCCCGCCTTGAAACTTCCTTCGTCTTTTACTTTTCCATTCTCGTACCAACTCATCCACTTCCCATCTTCTTCACCCAATTTGTAATTTCCTTTCTGCAACAATCCGCCGTCTTCATACCACGTACTCCATTCGCCTTCTTTGTTATCGGCAACGAAATTTCCTTCCTTCCAATTCTTTTCACTTGGATATTGATACACCCATTTACCTTCCATTTTCCCACTGGAATATTTTCCTTTCGATTGCCATACACCGTTGTCGTGATAGAAAATCCAATCGCCGTCTTGAAGGTCTTCCACGAAATTTCCTTCCATGTCTTTCACACCTTTTTCACGGTACCACTCCCAATTGCCGGTCTTTTTTCCGTTGTCGAAATTTCCTTTTACATATAACTTCCCATTATCGAAATACTCTTCGTAAGGCCCTGTTACCAAGCCTTGTGCGTACGTGGTTGTTTTTCGAAGTTTTCCGTTGCTAAAAAACTCACTCCACTTTTCGTCCTTAACTCCGTTCACATAACTTCCAGAAGTTTGAATGTTTCCCTTCGAGAAAAACGCTTCGAAAATTCCATCAGGAACTCCGTTCGAATAAGTTGTTCGACTCAATAATTTGTCATCTTCATTCACTTCCGGAAGCACACCCGTTCCGTTCGTTATCGTTTGAATTCCTTTTTTGTCGAAATAGGAAATGAGCAGTACACGCGAGGTGTCATATTTTAAAACACTGTTCAATTTCCCATTGTCGTAATAGGCACTCCATTCTCCGGTTTTCTTACCCTTGAAAAAATTTCCTTCTTGTATTTTAATTCCTTTCTCGTTGAAGGTGCGCTGCACGCTGTCTTCCACACCGAATTTGAAATACCCTTCCACTTGCAATTTTCCGTTCGTGTGGTAGCGAAATACCTTCCCGTTGAAGTAACCGTTGCGATAAGTGCTCTCTTCTTGAAGCGTTCCGTCTTCGTAATAAAATTTCCAAATACTGTCTTCCTTTCCAACCACATTGAATTTTCCAATGCTGCGAATTTTTCCATTCGGATAAAGGTCTTTGTACATTTTCTGGGCATTTCCGTTCAACGAAAACAAACAAACGAATGCTACAAGAAATATGGGCGCTAGGCGAAAGATAGTCTTCTTCATGATTCGAAAATAATGGGTACTGATGAATGTAAAACACCAAAGAACCTGTTTTATTGAACATCGCAAGGCTTATATTTGAACACTAAACCTATCGAGATGCGTTCAACTCTACTTTCTTTTTCAATTGCTTTGCTGGCAGTTCTTGGTGCTTACTTTTTCATTCCATCCGCTTCGAAATTAAAATTGTCGGGCGGTGCAATGGAAGAGGGACATGGTGTTAATCCTTCCAGCAGAAAATATTTTGAATACATGCGTAACCGCGATCCTGAAACAGGAATAGTTCCTGAAGGAATTTTCGAGCGTTGCGTGAACTTCGCGAATCACTTGCCTCGCGTGGCAGACAGAGATTACGGTTGGACCAACAGAGGCCCTTATAACATTGGTGGAAGAACGCGCGCCTTTGCAGTGGATGTTTTAAATAGCAATCACCTTATTGCAGGTTCTGTAACAGGCGGAATGTGGAATTCACTGAATGGTGGACAATCGTGGATTAAGACTACATCACCTGAGCAATTGCAAAGCGTAAGTTGCATTACACAAGATAAGCGTGCAGGACATGAGAACACGTGGTACTACGGTTCGGGTGAAGAATTTTACGGGGTGGTTTCCGGAACTTCCTTCACCGCATTGCTCAGTGGGGATGGTATGTGGAAGAGTACAGATAACGGACAATCGTGGTTTCAGCTTTCTTCAACCATGAGCGGAACTCCGCAAAACGTTCTTCAAAATGGAAGTTATGATTTCGTCTGGAATGTAATTACCGATCATACCAACCTAAACGAAGATGTGGTGTATGCAGCAGTATTCAATGGCGTAATACGAAGCAACGATGGAGGAAATACGTGGACGCAAGTTCTCGGATTTACTTCAGGCGCAAGTGAGTTTGTAGATATCATGATGACTCCAAGTGGTGTCTTGTATGCAACGTTCAGCGACAACAGCACGAACGGTGGTGGATTCTTCAGAAGCACCGATGGTTTTAACTGGACGGAAATTTCTCCAGTCTTACCGCAAATCGCAAATCTGAGAAGAACAGTGATGTGCGCGAATCCGCAAAACGAAAACGAAATTTATTTCTTGGGTGAAACCATTAACAACACGTTCTACCCAATCGACCACTTCTTCTACAAGTACACATATTTGGGCGGCGATGGAAGCGGTGCAGACGGAAGTTGGGAAAATCGTTCGGCAAATCTTCCTTCAGTTCCTTGTCAACTTTTTACTGGAATAAGTTTCGATTTTGCAACGTTTAGAACGCAGTTCAGTTATGACATGTGTATTGCTCATCATCCTACCATTGCTGATCTCGTGTTTATTGGTGGAACCAACCTTCATCGCAGTACCGATGCCTTTGCAACTTCAACTTCTGTTGATTGGATTGGCGGATATCGCTGCAATGTCCCTGAGCCTTGGCATTATGTCTATGCAGAGCATCATCCTGATCAGCACCTTATTGCTTTCGACCCGGGGAACGATTTGGGTATGTACAGTTTGAACGATGGCGGTGTGCGATACACAGCAGATGTTACGGCCGATAGCGTGCAATGGCATTCGCTTAACAACGGCTATTTGACTTCACAATTTTACACGGTAGCTGTGGAGCCGGGCAACACGAATAGTCAGTTCTTAATGGGAGGAATGCAAGACAACGGGACTTGGCTAACGCACACTTCAGATGCAACTTCACCTTGGAGAGAAATGCATGCCGACGACGGTGCTTATTGCGCGATGCCTTTCGGTGCAGACTTCGTGATTACAAGTTCTCAAAGTGGAAGAATTTATAAGAAGTCGATCGATGAAAACGGTAATCTCACTGGCACAGAGCGAATAGATGCAGAGAACGGCCCTGCTGCTTTATTTATTAATCCGTTGTTATTAGATCCTTGGACGAACAGACTTTTCATTGCTGGAAATAAAATGATCTGGTACCTCGATCGTGTAGATACGATTTCGGTGACAGGGAACTATCCAACCGCCCGTAACACCGACGATTGGAACAGTGTTTCAACGAGCACGATCACGTTAACGCAAGGAAGTATTTCGTGTTTAGATATGGCTTACACAGATAATTCAGTTCTCTATTACGGAAGTTCTGCAGGAAAATTATTCAAACTAACAGACCTCTATGGAACGCCAGTGAAGACGAATATTTCTTCAACCTTGTTCCCCCCGAATGCCTACACCTCTGCAGTAAGCACGAATGATTTGAACGCGAATGAAGTCATGGTTAGTTTTTCTAACTTCAACAAGAAAAGCATTTTCCATTCTACAGATGCCGGCGCAACATGGGCAGATGTAAGTGGAAATCTCGAAGAGAATGTAGATGGAACAGGTAACGGTCCTGCGGTATATTGGGTTGAAATTTATCCGAGCACTCCAACCATTTATTTAGCTGGAACCAGCGCTGGTTTGTTCAGTACTTCTGAATTGAATGGCGAAAGCACCGTTTGGCAAATGGAAGGAGCAAGTACAATCGGAAACGCTGTGGTGAACATGATTACTTCTCGTCCTTTCGATGGTACCGTTGCAGTAGCTACCCACGCAAACGGAATTTTCACAGCTAATCTTCCAATTGTTCCTGAAGTTTCTGTTGAAGCTTTGGCGGAACGAATGGTAACGGTTTCAGCTTTCCCGAATCCGACAGTAGATGAAATTCATTTCAACATGCAATTGGTTCCTGGTGAAGAAACCGTATTGAATATTTATTCGTTGGATGGAAAATTATTGAACTCGAAAAAATGGAAGGCGGTTGGAAGAGAGCAGTTGTCTTGGGAAGCCTCACATGCAGGAACATTTATTTATCAATTGAAATCCGGAAGCACCACAAGAACCGGTAAATTTGTTGTCACAAAATAATTCGAACTATGTCTGAAATCATTTCAACCGATCACGCACCGAAGCCAGTAGGCGCCTACCCACACGCAAGAAGAGTGGGAAATCTTTTATTTCTTTCGGGTGTGGGTCCACGCATTGCGGGTAGCGATGCGAACGATACGGGAGTACCCGGATTGAAGTTAGATAAATTCGGAAATTTTATTGAATTCGATTTTGAAGCACAATGCAGAAACGTGTTCGATAACGTAAGAGCAATCCTAGATGCGAGTGGATCGAAGTGGGAGAACTTGGTAGACGTGACAGTCTTCTTGGTGAACATGAAGCGCGATTTTCAAACCTACAATCGCTTATATGCTGAATACTTCAAGGACGCTAATCCCTGCAGAACAACTGTAGAGATTAACGCCCTTCCTTCGCCTATTGCGATTGAGTTGAAGTGTATAGCTACT
>JBJOON010000092.1:0-7468 GCA_046051235.1 Bacteroidota bacterium | reverse complement strand
AACTTATTTCCGTTCGAGAGATTCGCATGGTAGGCCACCATGGCACGGGTTTGTGGACCGTAATACCATTCTGCGAATCTAGGAGCTCCGTTTGAGGTTTGAGTAAGGCGGTCATACCTCGGGACATCGTTCGTAGTTGAATATTGAATGTTCAACGTGTGCGTTAACTTATCGCTTTGCTTGAAGGATAGTTTTTCCATAAAGTCGTATTGATTATAAGCAGAACCCACTTGAACATTCGGATTGGTGTTCGTCATTACACTGTCTCTTCCGTTTACGCGTTGGACGTACCAAGGACGTTGTCCGAATGTCTCGTAACCAGGATTACGGTTGTTACCTTGACGAAGATCTCCGAAATTATTGAAGGTAAAAGCTGTGAATGTAGCGAAGCGTTCTGTGCTAGTTTCGAGATTGATGTGTGCGCCACTCTGGTCGGCAGTGCTGTATCGAAGCATAGCGTTTCCGCGCACGAGTCTATCACCAGAAGTGAAGCGCGGTGAGCGCGTGTTAAAACTCATAACTCCGCCTAATGCATCGGAACCATAGGCCACAGCGCTTGGACCATAGGCAATCTCTACGTTTTCCATGGCCATGGGGTCAAGGCTCAAGATATCTTGTAAGTGACCACCTCGGTAGATTGCGTTGTTCATGCGCACCCCATCTATAACGTAAAGCACCTTGTTCGCTTCAAATCCCCGAAGTATTGGAGAACCGCCACCGAGTTGACTTTTTTGAACTAGTGCTGTTCCTGTCTGCGCGAGAAGGTCAGCGGCATTCGCAGGATTAATGAACTGAATATCCTTGCGTTGAATGGCGCTCACAGGTTGAGCCAAGAATTTTGTAGCATTTGCATTGCGCGTTGCGGAAACTACCATTTCAGAAAGGGTCATGTTTGAGCCTATTAAATAAGCGACATAGTCGCTATTCAATTCCGAAGTTGGAATGTAAAGAACTTCATATCCATTTGCAGAGATGATAACCGTTCCCATAGACACGCTTCCTCGAAATTCCCCTTCGTTATTGGTGGCTCCAATTTGTTGAGGAAGTTCAATGTTGTTTTTTGAAATGAATATCGAAGCGCCTGAAATGGGTTCGAGTGTGGTTAAATCTTTAACCGTTATGTTTTGTGCATGCGCGCTGAATGCACTAGCAATGGCTAGCACGGCGCATAGTAAAATACGTTTCATTATAAATGTTATTTGTTAATCGTTGAGTTTTGAGATGCGAAGCAAGATTCCGGAGGAAAGATGTTTCACAAGATTCCTGGGGAAAGATGCGAGCAAGGTTCCTTCGGAAAGGTGTTTCACAAGGTGCTTCGCAAGAAAATAAACGTTAACAATTCGGTGGAAGCTCGTTGAGGCGAAGGTGTGGCGATGAAACTAAAAAACGATTCGATGGGAAATGAATGGAAAGAGATTCTGAAAATGGGATTTCAATTGAATCTATATCACAGGTCCATTGCGATTGGAGTTTGTAGAAAAAGTGGAGTTGTTCCTCGGTCTTTTTTTTATCGGAAGAGTTTTTAACAAGTGAACGAACTAGGGCCTTTAATTCATTCTCTTCAGTATCCATTACCGCATAAAGAGTAACAGAACCATCTTTATGGAATTCTTTTCGGGAAATGTCATACATCTTCCCTTGGTAGAGGAACTCCCACGGTTCGGGCCATTCAAGCTGATTGAATTCTTCTTGTGATAAATGAATAGGGGTAAGTTGGTCTTCGTGAACATTCCCCATTACGAGGGCTTTCATTTCTTTTTTAACCAACCATATTTTGTGTTGAAGAATCCAATAGCCAATGCCTCCTTGCGCCAATAAAAGCACGAGCAAAAGTGCGAGGACGGGAGTTTTTAGATTGCGATTTTTCATGAACGTTGCGAAAATACAACCCGAAGTGAATAGTGAATTATTTTTTCTTCGGTTTTACTTTCATTTCTATGGGAGATTTATAATTCTCGGGTACTTCATTTTCTGCAACTGTTTCCATTTTGACTTGCGTAATCCCGCTTCGAACAAAATTGAGTTTCTCTGCGGCGACAAGGGCAAGATCGATGGAGCGTTTTGATGATTTAGGAAGACGATCGTTTACACGGACATACACGACGTTGTTATTTTTGATGCACGTCACTTTGAGCCAAGTCCCGAAGGGAAGAGATTTGTGCGCGCAAGTGAATTTTTCTTGACGGAAAACTTCTCCGTTTGAAGTTCCATGTCCTTCAAATTTGTTATGGTAGAAAGATGCCTTTCCGGTCTCTGTTTGTGCGGAAATGTTCAGACAAAACAGGGCTGTTAGAAGTCCCAAGGCATGTTTTAGTAGCGCTTTCATAGATAGCAATTTACGAAAAAGCCTTTATATTCGCTTAAATCTTAACCAAATGAGAAGACTGCCTGTAGTGGGACTGTTTATTCTTGTCCTTTTATTTTCCATGTCATCCAATGCTCAGATTAAGCGAATGGACGGTTTGTTGTCGGCTGGCGTAAGTTATTCTACGTTCAATTTTACATCTGATATCAGCGAATTGGCCGATTCGAGTGCAACGGTAAGTAAGTCTTTCTATCCTTCACTAAGTTTCGCTGGAGATTTTTCTTTGACCAAAGGTTCAAGAAAGAAGTGGCGTGTCATTTTCGGGTTTAGTTATACGAATCAGGCATTGAGTGTCAACGCTACAGATTACAGGTATGTCGATCAGATGGGAGATTTGGCTATTGATCCTTATGTAACCTGGTCAATAACGAAGAGCACAGCTGGAGCGCGTTTGTTGTTTTCGTACAACATTCAGCAAATGAAGAAGCGGAAGATTTTTGGTTTCAAGAAGACCAGTTGTTTGTTGTACACAGGAATTAGCACGAACATTAATTGGTATGGAATACGAGAAAATACTACGAATGTCAAATTTGATAAGAAGTCATTTGGCACGCGATTGACCGATTATCAGTTGTTGGCATTGGGATTCACGGGCTTTCCATTCCGCAAGAAAGTTGGAGTGAATTGTGAGTTGGCGTGGGGTGGACCCTACTTTGTGAAAGCGGGCGTTGTTATTGGATTGTAATTTTTTTTCTTGGAATACTTGCGGGAGAGCAAAAAGGTGGTATATTTGCACCCACAAATCCTAAACGGCCCGTTCGTCTAGGGGTTAGGACAGCAGATTTTCATTCTGTAAACAGGGGTTCGATTCCCCTACGGGCTACAGCGAAAACCCTCAACGAAAGTTGAGGGTTTTTTTTATTGTTTGTATATTCGCGCCACTAAAAAATTGACTTCATGTATTTTAACAAACTTTTCGTTGCTCTTTTGGTTCTTGTTTCAGTTACCTCAAAGGCGCAAACACTGACAATTAATTCCAGTGGGCAAACAGGTACATCAGGGACAAACTGGAGTAGCTCAGGGTCGAATCCTGTAGTTATAACGTCAACGGGCAACGCAAACGTTAATACCTCAGTTATCGAGTCCTATCTAAATAGTGGCATAAGTGTAACTGTTCAATGCATCGTAAGTAATGGTGAAGTTGTAGTTGGTTCGCCATTGACTAAAATTTCAGGAGGTGACGCCACCCTTACTTTTCGAGCCGATAAACGCTTGACTAGCACTGCTCCCATTTCCTCAAATTCTTCGAAACTGAATATTGTAATGTGGAGTGATTACAACAACAGTAATGTTGGTGGTGTCGGAGTGTCTGGGTCGATAAATACAAATGGAGGTCATTTTTGGGCCGGAGGGAGTTCAACCTCGGGAGGAAGTTACACTTGGAATGGATTGACGGTGGGTAATGGTCCGTCAGTTGGCTCGTCCTCTGCGAATCACTATGCCATGGATTTTTTTGTAACCTCAGTTACAACGGGTGGCGGTGACATCTTACTTTGGGCAGGTAACGGAAACGGTTCTTCTTTAGACGGTATTGGTCTTCTAAATAATCCGCATCTCAATGCAGGTTCTGGTAATGTAACTTTGATTACAAGACAATTTATTAATACGAGCAATACGCTTTCTGTGACTTCAACAGGTAAATTAACACTTGCAACAGATTCTAGTAATCCGTGGACAAGTGATTTTAACTGGGCAACAACTACTTCAGGCTCAAATGTCACGTTGACATCGGCATTGGGGCAACCTCTGCAAATCAATAATTTTTCTTCACTTGGAGGTCTTTCAATAGGTGTTTATGATGGATATGGAAGTTCATTTAATTATACCAATTTTCAAAACGTCAATATAAATAGTTCTTTGAACCTACCCGGGCCTATAAATGTTTTCGGTGGCGCAATTAATTTGGGAATTGGTGTAGAGGTTTTCGCGAGTACCGCCAATGGTAGTCTTAATTTTCAGGGAAAAGGTGGTTTTTCTACGGTTGCAAATTCGGGGTCTGCAAGAGGTAAATTAATGACGACAGGTGGTGGTGACATTACAATTAATGCAGATGCCGATAACAACAATTCAGGTACATTGAACATCGACTGGCTTACCATCGATGGTGGAACTGGAGATGTTTTATTAGAAAGTTCTGCTTTATCTTGGAATACAGGTGCGCAAGTTATCTTACCAGAGTTTTACTCGAATTCAGGTACTTTAACAATTCGAAATGTGACTAGTTCTAGTCATGGAATCAGTACAAATTGGTTTGCTTTATTCGGTACTTACAGCGGAATTACATTTGGAAGAGATGGAAGTACTGAGTCAATGCTATTTACACCTTGCACCGTATGTGATATTTCAGCGTTAAACTATGGGTCTACTGCTTTTCAAATTGCAGGGCCTATCTCAGGATTCGGTGGAAGCATTAATGTAAATATGAATCTTACTTCAACGATTTCAGGAGCTGACATATTATTGAAATCAGGGAAAAGTATAATTGTTGAAGAAAATAAAGCCATAAGAACGAACAACGGAGATATTACTCTTTGGTCAAATTCAGACGGGGTAGCGAATTCTACGGATGGTGATTTCATTGGACTGAACCAAGGTGTTACAATCAACTCAGCAAACGGACTAACCAATCAAACCTCTGGCGGAGGAACAATAACACTAGCTGGTGGAACTACGAGTCAGACCTTGGCTTCGGGAACAGTTGTACCTACGGGATATGCCTATTCTAACAGGACTACAGTTTGGGGAGATCATGTTCCTTCAGCTGTAACATTTTGTCGATACAGTGCCACGGCGACCTACGTTAATTCGCTGAATATATACAGTGGAGGTGGCGATGTGGTTATTAAAGGACAATCTGCTAATGGTGTTCCTGGTTTTGCTTGGTACAGAGGATTCACCGGGGCAACGCAAAATATTAACTCGGGAACTGGCACCATTACAATAATTGGAGATAACACCTCAGCGGGTCATGGTATAGAATTGTCATATTATAACGTCACAGCCGTTGGTCCAACTATTACTTCTTCCAATACATCAAGTTCTGCCATTACGGTTACCGGTACAACTTCGTCAACAGGCGCTGTGGCCGGATACCAAGGATCTGCGACTTTTGTTGCCGATGCGGCAGGCGGTGGAATTACAATATCCGGACGAACAGCCAACACAGGCACTTACGCTGGAATAGAAGCAAGCGCGCTATATGCTTATGCTTTAAGTGGCCCTATTACTTTAATTGCCAATGGCGGAACTGGTCTTCGAACAGGTGGTGTCCTTGGTAAGGGAACACTGCCAAGCAGCAGCAGTAATATTACGCTACGTAGCAATAGCTTTTCACTTCACAACGCAGAAACGATTCAAACTACAGGAACGCTAACCGTTGAACCTTTGGGAACAAGCTTTGCAAGCGCCCTAACTTTTCCAATGACGAATTTAACTGTTCCAAATACATTGACAGGTTTAACAGTTGGGAAGTCTGGAAATACCGCTGATATTACTCTTTCAGTTGCTCAGACTGTTGCTGGCGCAATTTCTGTTTTCGGTGGAACTATCACGCAGAGTGCTGCGTATTCAACAACGGTGACTTCAGGACATATAAGTTTTTTGGGTGCCGGAAATATTCTTATGAATGCCAACATTTCAACATCAGGCGGATCTTTGATTGTTTGGTCCGATAGAGACGGAAATGCAGATGGTAGGGTTAGTTTTCCATCGAGTGTTACTACCAATGGTGGGCATATCTATGTCGGCGGAGGATCAAGTTCTGAGACGGTATCCGGTTTAACAGTTCCAACGGGATATTCAGCTTCTTCCAATGCAAGTTTCAATGGCATTGCATTGTTCTCAACTACGGTCAATTCAGGAGGTGGAGCCATTCGCATGAAAGGTACTGTAAATGCTGTTGATGGATCAAATGCAGGTATCCAAGTGCATGGAAGCACATCTATCAGTTCTGGTGCTGGCGCATTGTCGCTATTCGGACAGAGAACGGGTAACCCACACATGTCAGCGGGCCTTTTCATTGGTACTACCATTGATTTATCTACTTCAACAGGGAATGTAAGTATTTCTTCCACAACTGGCGATATATATTTAGAGGGGACATCAGCAAGTATTACATCTGGTTATTCTTGGTGTCATGGGTTGGCCATCGTTGAATATGCTGGTGACGATGTGACCATTTCAAGTACTACAGGGAATATTAATTTAACCGGTAATGCTACAAATGCAGCATTGCAATCCGGTGAAGCTATTGGTTTTGTGATCCAGTCTGGTAACACCACAAGTTTTACGCGAATTAATACCGATGGTGGTGCCATAGAAATTAATGGTGTCAGTGGAAATACCGTAGGTGATTTTGGTGCAAGTTATCGCGCGCAGAACGTATCTGGCAACATAGCTTTCGGTGATGCGAATACCGGTGATATTACAGTCAGATTCGGTTCATTGTCGACATCAAATGCAGCGAATGTCGGTACTATAGTTTTTCAAAATACAGGGAATTGTGTGATTGAAGGGGTAAGTGGGGCGGCTTTTGAAAGCGCGATTTCATTAACGACTGAATTTTCAATTGGTTCTACGACGACTAGTTTGCGTGTGGGTAGTACTACGAATAATCAGAACTTGACATTGGCTCCTATAGTTTCTATTGCGGGTCCAATAACTGCTTATGGAGGGTCAATTTCCGTTAATCAAAATCTTACGAGCACATTGACGGGGTCTCCAATTTTAATTCAAGCTACTGGTGCCATTACTATGGCAGCAAACAAAACAATTCAGAGTAATTCAGGTAACATTACTTTTCGCTCCAATTCTGCTGGAGCGGTAATGAGTGCAGCTTCATCGATCACGTTCATGAGCAGCTCGTGACGTTGAGAGGCAGAGAGATCGAGTGCACCACCTTCGGCGCGACAGCGGGCGGTAAAAAGGAGTGGCTTGCATGACACAGCAGACCATGGTTTTTCGGATGGATTCCAGTTGTCAGATTTCAAGATGTCGAGACGGATTTCGATGAGGTCAAATCCGCCCATGCTGAGCGTGGAATGCCCTTGGTGTAAGGCATTCAGGCTGCCAAAGCTGCCGACAACAAGCGGTTCTGCGGGATTG
>JBJOON010000091.1:0-7492 GCA_046051235.1 Bacteroidota bacterium | reverse complement strand
ACATGGGCTTTACCTGTAATGATGCGAGCTAGCTTCCCGAAAAAACCTTCACGGGTTCTTTCAAGACCAAGATCTAGCTTGTCTTTTTTTTCTTTCGAAAAGAGGCGTTTAAAGAAACTCATAGTTTAGGTCTAAAATAAAAAAAAGGCCTTTCCAAAGGGAAAAGCCTTTTAACGTATTTCTAACAGCGATTAGCCTTTAGCAAACCACTCGCCGATTTTATCGTTGTGAACAATCTCTTCCTTGAAGGAATAAGCGCCTGACTTCGCAGACTTCACCATTTTAATTACTTTGGTGTGGTTCTTACCACCACCAGTTTGCAGGGTCGCAACTACTTTCTTTGCCATGACTTAAGCTTATTTGATTTCTTTATGAACCGTCATTCTCTTCAAAATCGGGTTGAATTTTTTCTTCTCTAAGCGCTCAGGAGTGTTCTTCCTGTTCTTAGTAGTGATGTAGCGGCTTGTGCCGGGCATGCCAGACTCTTTGTGTTCTGTGCACTCCATTATAACTTGTATTCTATTACCTTTCTTAGCCATTGTTGCAGAAATTGGACGGCAAATATACGTAGAATATTGAGAATTGCAACTTTGCTATTCATTTTTTTCGACTATTCTCTACTCAACCACACCGAATAGCCACAAATCTATGTTAATAAGACACTACGCCCCTTGCTTTTTCAGTTGTTCTACTGAATAATTTCACACATCCATACATCTGCACATTTTGGCTAAAAAAAGAAAAGGCGAAGTCGACACTTCCGCCGAGTTTGAAGATAGAAATGAACATTTGAATCGCGATGTTCGCTCCACACGAATTGCAGGACTTGCCCTTCTCTTGTTTTCGGCATTCACAACTTTTGCTTGTATATCCTATTTGTTCTCTGGCGCTCACGATCAAGAGCTTTTCATTGGAAGCGGGGGGCTCAATGAGTCTTATCAGAACTGGATGGGCGGAATTGGTGCTCGATGGGCTCACGCACTCATGTTCCATTTTGCTGGTATCGCCGCACTTTGCATACCCTTTTTAATATTCCTGATTAGCATGCGCATGCTTACCGGAAAGCATCTTCTTCCTTTCCTAAAATCTCTGCGCATGAGCGTTGGCGTTATGCTCTTTCTTCCATTGGCCATTGGATTCTTTGCACACCGCACCAACCCTATTCCATTCGATCATATCGAAATCTTAATTAATGGACTATTCGTAGGCGGATACGGTGTTGTTGCGACACATTTTTGTGTTTCAAATTTGGGATGGATGGGTACCCTATTCGGAGTTCTTTTCGTTGTTTTAGTATTCTTCATCGTGAATTTCAATCACCACGTAGACACCTTTATTGCTCGATTGGGTGTGCTTTTCAGATCGAAACCAAAGGCAGATCAACCTCGAATTTTCGAAGAAGAGGAAGAAGAGGAAACACCCTTTCAACCCACTGTAAATACGCAAGAAACCACCGTTGAAGTAAAGGCTGAAGCCGTTCCGAGTTACACCCCAGAGCCCGAACCCGAGCCGGAACCGGAAATCTATGAAGTTATTTCCGACGAGAACACTCCCACTTCGACAACACCAGCTAGCTTCGACTTTGATAATCCACTAGATCCGCAACCTACTTTCGAATTGATTCAGGAAGAGGAAGAGGAAGAAGAAAAAAAAACGACAGATGAATTTGAACTAAGTCCCGTTTCTTCAGGAAGTTCAACCATCTTCGAAGAGGATGACATGGGCGATTTAGGAATTGAAATTGCTCCGACCGTTCAAGCCGAAGAACTCAGTTCCGATGAAATTGAAAGCACAGAATTTGGTGAATACGACCCGAAATTAGACCTTTCACGCTATCAACTTCCTTCCATTGATCTCTTGCAGAACTATGGCGGAAACGGACCTCAAATTTCGAAAGAGGAATTAGAGGAAAACAAAAACCGAATCATTGAGACGCTCAATCATTACAAGATTGAAATCGCCAAAATCAAAGCAACTATCGGACCTACGGTTACATTGTACGAAATTGTTCCTGCGCCTGGGGTTCGCATTTCGAAAATCAAAAGTTTAGAAGACGACATTGCGCTTTCACTTGCTGCACTTGGCATTCGTATCATAGCGCCAATTCCAGGAAAAGGAACAATTGGTATTGAAGTTCCAAACAGTAGACCCGATGTGGTTTCTATGCGTTCGTTAATAGCAAGCGACAAGTTCCAAAATGCAGACATGGAACTTCCGTTGGTTTTAGGGAAAACCATTTCTAACGACATCTTCGTAACAGACTTAACGAAAATGCCTCACTTACTTATGGCCGGAGCTACTGGACAAGGTAAGTCTGTTGGATTGAATGCAATCTTGGTATCGCTTCTATACCGCAAGCACCCTTCGCAAGTGAAGTTTGTGTTGGTTGACCCGAAGAAAGTTGAGCTTACCCTCTTCAATAAAATTGAAAGACATTTCTTAGCGAAGCTTCCCGACGAAGCGGAAGCAATTATCACCGACACAAGCAAAGCCGTAAAGACTTTGAATTCTTTGTGTGTTGAAATGGATGAGCGCTACGGCTTGCTTAAAACCGCCGAATGTCGAACCATTAAAGAGTATAACGCGAAATTCATTTCAAGAAAATTAAATCCGAACAACGGACACCGCTTCCTTCCCTACATCGTATTGGTCGTGGATGAGTTTGCCGATTTGATTATGACTGCAGGTCGCGAAGTTGAAACACCTATTGCACGTCTTGCGCAGTTGGCACGTGCCATTGGTATTCACCTGATAATTGCGACTCAGCGTCCATCTGTAAACATCATCACGGGTACAATCAAAGCAAACTTCCCAGCGCGCATAGCGTTCCGCGTAACCTCGAAAATTGACTCACGCACAATTCTCGATGCCGGAGGTGCAGACCAATTAATTGGTAGAGGAGATATGCTTTTAAGTACGGGTAACGATTTGATTCGCTTGCAATGTGGATTCGTTGATACACCAGAGGTTCAGGCCATAACTGAATTCATTGGAAGTCAGCAGGGTTACGCCCATGCTTTCCATCTTCCTGAAGTTGCTGATGAAAATTCAATGGAAATTGGTAATTTTGACAACTCGGAACGCGATTCATTGTTCGAAGAAGCAGCGAAGGTCATTGTGTTAAGTCAACAAGGATCAGCCTCACTTCTTCAACGCAAACTGAAATTGGGTTATAACCGTGCAGGCCGATTAATAGACCAATTGGAAGCTGCAGGTGTTATTGGCCCCTTTGAAGGAAGTAAGGCTCGGAAGGTTTTAATACCCGATGAGATAGCTTTGGAACAGTTCTTGAAAACCCTGCGTGATTAATAAAAAAACAAAATGAAAAATCTATTTCTAGCGTTCGCACTTCTTGCAACGTTCTCTCTTCAAGCACAGACTTCTAAAGAAATATTAGACAAGCTTTCTACCAAAGCAAAATCGTGGGCGACCACGTCTTCAGACTTCAGTTCTGAATTAAGCAATCCGAAAACTGGAAAAGTGACTAAACAAAACGGCACTGTAAAGGTTAAAGGAAAAAAATACCAACTTGCGCTTCCAGATTATTCTGTATACTGCGACGGTGCTACTGTTTGGACCTACAACAAAAAATCGAACTCGTGTTCCATCGACAACTTGGCCGATGTAAAAGACGGTGGATTCGACCCTTCTGAGATGTACACCATCTGGAACAAAGACTTCAAACACGAAATGAAAAACACCAACGCAACCGTTGATGGCGTTGCTTGTTACGAAATTGCACTTTACCCTTTGAACCCAAAATCGAAATCATTTCATACCGTAACTCTTTTCGTTGACAAAGCGAAAATGGAATTGACCAAAGTGAATGTAGTTACTCGCGAAAACGCAAACGTGACCTACAAGATTAAAAACTTCAAAGCGAATCCTGCAATCAACGAAGGTGACTTCAAATTCAATCAAGGAGGATTTCCTGGCGTGAAGATGGTGGACAATCGCCTGTAGGCGATTTACACAAAACGTTGTGAGGACCGCAAGCGGATGACACAACATCGTTGTGATGACAATCTTAGATTGATGACCGCTGCGCGGATGACACTACGCGATGGAAGAGCGGAGAATATTCAATGTTTGTTCTTCTGGGGAATTGGGTTCGACTTGAAAGTCGTATTCCCAAGAGGCGAATTTTGGAAGGCTCATGAGAATACTTTCAGTTCGTCCACCAGTTTGAAGTCCGAAGAGCGTTCCCTTGTCGCAGACGAGATTAAATTCAACATAACGCCCTCTGCGAACCAATTGCCATTGCTTCTCTTGTTCGGTGAATTCGAGATTCATGTTGGCTTCCACAATAGGTAAATAAGCTTTGTTAAAGGTGTGACCCACGGCGTTGTTGAACGCCCAAAGCGCTTCCATTGATTTCTGTTCGGAAGGCTTCTGATAATCGTAAAATATTCCACCCACTCCTCTGGTTTCTTTTCTGTGTGGAATGAAGAAATACTTGTCGGCCCACTCCTTAAACTCAGTATGATTCATGCCGTGCTCCAAACACACCTTTTTCATTTCATTGTGAAAAAAATCTCGTTGTTCTTGGTTCACGTAAATCGGCGTAAGATCTATTCCGCCACCAATCCATTGGTCTCCGGCATCGCTTTCGAAGTAACGCACGTTCATATGCACGATGGGAACTTTTGGTGAAAATGGATGAATAACAAGTGATACTCCTGTCGCGAAAAAAGTCTTGGCATCAGGGTGCATGCGATCTTTCATCATGGGCGGAACAGGACCCGTAACCGCAGAAAAATTCACTCCGCCTTTCTCAATTAAAGAGCCATTCATTACACGCGTTCTTCCGCCGCCGCCTCCTGTATGCTTCCAAATATCTTCACGAAAATCGGAACCGTCAAAGGTCTCCAAAGCCGCACAAATACTGTCTTGAATTTCAAGTAAGTCGCTAACTACTTTCTGCTGAAACGGTGTTAAACTTATTTCAAGTTGTTCTTCAATCCCCATCTTCCATTCATTTTTTGTACCACATTCACGTATGCATTTTCAAATCCAGACTCTGGGCCTGTCTTAAAAAATTCAAATCCTAAAGCGACCAATCCGGTTTGATCTATTTCATTCAAATGACTTCCGACTTCAGTCCCAAAAAGCTGAAGACCTGTTCCGTAATACAAAACAATGTCATGCATGATTGCAGAGAACTCATCGGGTTCCGACTGGAACTCTTTGCGGTAAGCCGCAATCCATTTCAAATTGTCTAAGTTGTAATAATCCAAACTAATGCTTTTCGTTGCTACATTCTTCGACCCTTGCTCAACTCTCGTTTCGCTAACATTCGATTCACCTCCAACAAAATTCACATTCAAACCAGTCAGGGCGGTTGTTAACGAAGTTCCTGTCTTCTCATCTGAAGTCATATCAAGAACCACCACGTTCTTGTTGGCTTTCTTTATGAAGTCATACAACTTCACGCAATTTTGAGAAATATCGAAAGACTTTAATGAGTCGCCACCTTCAGCTAAGAATCCACTTAAGGCAGCTTCATTTGAAAAATCATCTTTCCCCTTCGCGTATGCTCCAACAATAATGGAGTTCGGGAATTCTTGTTTCGCATATCCTGCCAGGTAATACCACTGAGAGTTATTCCCTGGATAAGCTTTGCTCATGTTTTCAGAAAGGAGCAAAATTTTATTACTCATTTTAACAGGAATAACCATGTGCGAATTTCTTTTCGAAACCCACTTTGCTACTTCTTGAATTGGATCTTTAAATAACGGGCCAACAACAATATCTGCCTGAATTTCTTCCAACCTACTCACCGCAAGCTTTCCCAATTCAACACTGTTTCCAACATCTAACAAGTAAACTGTCGCATTCACATTTCGATCTTGCAACTCTTGCTGAGCCATCATTGCTCCTCGGTACATGTTTATAGCCACATTGCGCAACTTAACCGAACGTTCGTCTAGCGAGTCGTTGCTCATTTGATAGGTTGAAAAAGGAAGTAACAACGCGATAGCATATGCGTCTTTTTTCGAACCAGCTGGTAGTACCAAAGGCTCTGCATTTGATTGTACAGGCGGATTATCTTGAGTTGCTTTGGGTTCAATCACTTCCGATTGAATTGGCTTTACCGAGTTTGGGAGACAGATATGTTCTCCCAATTTTACTGTAGTTACCAACCCCGGATTAAGGGCTTGAATCTCGGCAATGGTTAACCCATAAATGCGCGAAATTCGATACAGCGTTTCTCCCGTAGCGACCACATGGTAGTTTTTGCAATTCTGACCAAAGGCCGAAGCGGTAGCCAATACCACAAGAAAGAAGAATGCTATTTTTTTCATTAAACTAAAGGTAACAAATTTTATTCCCATTCAATGGTTGCTGGAGGTTTACTGCTAATGTCGTACACCACGCGGTTCACACCTTTCACTTTATTAATGATATCGTTACTCACTTTCGCTAGGAATTCATAAGGCAAATGCGCCCAGTCTGCGGTCATTCCGTCGGTGCTGGTTACAGCGCGCAACGCCACTGCGTTTTCATATGTCCGCTCGTCGCCCATAACGCCTACACTCTGCACAGGCAAAAGGATCGCGCCTGCTTGCCATACTTCGTCGTAGAGATTTGCTTCTTTCAAACCGTTGATCCAAACAGCATCTACTTCTTGAAGAACGCGTACTTTTTCTGGAGTGATGTCGCCTAAAATTCGGATACCCAAACCTGGACCTGGGAACGGATGACGAGATAAAATTGCATTTGGAATTTCAAGTTCGCGTCCTACTCTTCTCACCTCGTCTTTGAACAACAAGCGAAGCGGTTCCACCAGTGAAAGCTGCATGTAATCTGGTAATCCGCCTACGTTGTGATGGCTTTTAATGGTTGCTGAAGGACCTCCTGAAACGGAAACCGATTCGATGACATCGGGATAGATGGTTCCTTGTCCGAGCCATTTCGCGCCTTCCACTAATTTGCTTTCGGCGTCGAACACATCGATGAACGTTTTACCAATGGCTTTTCTTTTTGCTTCGGGATCTGACAATCCTTTGAGTGCATCGTAAAACAATTGACTTGCATCTACGCCTTTAACGTTTAGACCAAGATGCAAGTAACTTTCTAATACGCTTTCGTATTCGTCTTTGCGAAGCAATCCGTTATTCACGAAGATGCAATAGAGATTCTTACCAATTGCTTTGTGAATAAGCACTGCAGCCACGCTGCTGTCTACGCCGCCACTTAGACCAAGGATAACTTTATCGTCGCCCAACTTGGCTTTCAGATCGGCAACGGTTTCGTCAACGAAAGAAGCCGGCGTCCAGTCTTGTTTGCATCCGCAAACATTCACCACGAAATTCTTCAGCATAGTTCCGCCATCGGTGGAATGGAAAACTTCTGGATGAAATTGAACACCGAAAACGGGTCTGTCTTTGAAGGCATAGCCGGCAACTTTCACATTCTCTGTGCTGCAGATAATTTCCATGTTATCGCCTAAACCTGTAATGGTATCTCCGTGCGACATCCACACTTGTGA
>JBJOON010000090.1:0-7903 GCA_046051235.1 Bacteroidota bacterium | reverse complement strand
GAAGTTCGTGTGCGGGTCTAAATAAACATTGTCGTTATCGTCTGACCAGATTAACAGATGTTGTCCGGGTAAGATGAATACTGTACCTGGGAATTTCCATTTCGTTGGAACGGCAGCGTCATCGCTTACACAAACAGTGTTCAATCCAAGTGGAACGGAAGCCGTATTTACGACTTCAATGTAATCTTTGAATTTCCCTTGTTCATTGCTCATGATACTCGAATTGCTCGCAACAATTTCATTCAACACAATATCATTGGCTGTTGCCATTTGAATAAGCGCGTCTATTTCATAAAACTCGTACTCGGCTCTTTCAGGTGCAAACATTCCCGCTGTTGAATTTTCAGCATAGATGTAGTACTGAACGCGAAGTGAATTCACTGGAATTGAAATTCCGAACACCCCATCGTTTGCACCACCGTCGTTGTGCGTCCCATCGTCGAACATGAGCGTGCGTGCGAAGCCATCTGATTTTTTGTAGCGATATCCCAAATAAACTTCTGAGCTATTTGAAACTGTTGCGTTAATGGATACCGTTTCGAGGTAATAAGGTGAACTATTTGAAGGAACAACATTGGTGATGCTTGGAGGAACAGCAGCGAAGGCAGTGGTGCCCTCTAAATAGGTCGCACGTGAATCCATCAATTGATAAACACCAACAGTTCCAGCTCCCGGAGGTCCACCACCGCCTGCTATGGTTGTGGTTAAATTGTTCAGGTAGTTTTGGTAGGTGTATAAGTAGTTTGGGTCTGTGCTTACGGCGTTATCAGCCGCTGCATGCATGGCTTCAATGTACACTTTGTAATCGGCGTTCACGAAATTTTCGCGGTTAATTGTTCGAAGATGCGCTGTATACATTCTTTTGTAAACGGGGTTTGCAAGTAGCTTGTTAATTAGTGGCCATCCCGAATCGTTAATGTGAATATATGGATCCATCTGCTGCATTCCTGCAAGGTTTAAGTTACCTCCTCCGCCAGGACCGCCACCGCCTGTATTTGTTCCGAGCATGGTGAAACTTCCATAGGACATGTTTACATCCCACACCGTTGGAATCCAGCGGTGCTGGTGATTTCGATACAAGTAATAATTCTGGCGAAAACTTCCAGAGTAACTGTCTAAGTTCACCAGCACATCGTTGTATGCAAGCATCCAAAGCGCACGATCGACATCGAGTATGTTCGCAATATCTGCAGAGTAATTATTCAACGTGTCAATGAAGTCTTGCAATTTGTTCCATCCGAAATCAGATTGAACCTCGTACTGCGTTAGATATCCTGTTGAATCTGATGTTGAATACAACAATCCACTACCTCCTCCGGTTTGAACATTCTGAGGATTACACTTCACAAACGTACCGTAGGAGGTGTAGTAATGATCAAAATTGAATCGATTACCAATGTCTTGCGCATTGGTATAAACACCATGGTAATTTCCGTTTACGTATACTTTAGCAAGGTTCGCTTTTGGACCTTCCATATATTGACGCAAAATTTTATAGGACGAAATTTCGCGCATCATACTCGGGTCTGAAAATCCATTGTTCAGTTTTATGTCTTCGTATCCCTGATATTCTTGGTCTAGAATATAATCGAGCTTAATGTGGAATGGATTCTTCGCGCGTGTTGCATTGTAGGAACTGTTCCCTTTGTATTTCACACCTACTTGTAGAAACGCTTGACCATTAATCACAACGCTATCGGCAACGGTATACGTCTCATTTGCAACAGCAGCATCGAGTATCGCATCCCATCCAGCGGTTGGAAAATAGATTCGAATATCTTCAATAACATACGGATCGTAAAAGTTGGTTTGTGCTGAAACGGTGAGTCTTGCGAATAGAAAGAAGGACAGGATATAATTTTTCATAGTTTGTTATGCTGAAGTTAAGATATGCGATTTATGAAAAGGTTTAATATGATTTTCAACAGGCACCTTAATTCCTCATTTAACCGATTACTTTTGAAGCATGAAGCAGTATCACGATTTGTTGCAGCACCTATTGGATAATGGTGTGAAAAAAGAAGACCGCACCGGAACGGGAACCTACAGTGTTTTCGGACATCAGATGCGTTTTAATTTGGCCGAAGGATTTCCGCTTATGACAACGAAGAAGCTTCACACACGAAGCATTTTTCATGAGTTGTTGTGGTTTCTAAAGGGCGACACAAACATTGCTTATCTAAAAGAAAATGGCGTTTCTATTTGGGACGAATGGGCCGATGAAAACGGAAACCTTGGTCCTGTATATGGCTACCAGTGGCGCTCTTGGCCCAATCCAGATGGTTCTTCAACCGATCAGATTGTGAATTTGGTTAACGGATTAAAGAACAATCCAAATAGCCGTAGACACATTGTTTCTGCTTGGAACCCTTCATTCATAGAGGAAATGGCGCTTCCGCCGTGTCACTGTTTATTTCAGTTTTATGTAGCTGAAGGAAAATTGAGTTGTCAGTTGTACCAAAGAAGTTGCGATACGTTTTTAGGTGTTCCGTTCAACATTGCTTCCTATGCATTGCTGGTTCACATGATTGCTCAGGTGTGCGATTTAGAAGTTGGAGATTTTATTTGGACTGGAGGTGATGTGCATTTGTACTCGAACCACGTTGACCAAGCGAAGCTTCAATTGACACGTGAGCACCGCACACTTCCAACATTGAAATTGAATCCGAATGTAAAAGATCTTTTTGCATTCACCATCGATGATATTTCAATCGAGAATTACGATCCGCACCCTCACATTAAAGCTGCTGTAGCTGTCTAATGGAAATATCGTTAATAGCAGCCATGGGCTTGAATCGTGAGATTGGGAAAGACAACGATTTAATGTGGCACCTTCCGAACGATATGAAGTTCTTCAAGGATACTACGAAGGGCCATCATATTATCATGGGAAGAAAAAACTACGAGAGTATTCCGCTCGCATTCCGTCCGTTTAAAAATCGCGTGAACATTGTATTGTCTCGAGACAAAAATTACGATGCCCCCGGATGTGTCGTGTTCGATGAGTTAAGCCGTGCGTTGGGTTTTGCGCGTGAAGGCGGCGAATCAGAGGCTTTCGTTATAGGCGGTGAACAAATCTATGCATGGGCACTTCGCGAAGGCTTCGTTCAGCATATTTATCTAACGCACATTGAAGGTGAATTTCCAGGCGCACACGCGCATTTCCCTGAGTTCGATGCGAATTTGTATACGCGTGAGTTAATCTTGGAACAGGAGGTTGACGAGAAGCATACGTTTGCGTTTAAGACGTATAAGTATACACTGAAGTGATTACCTTCTTCGAAGGATGACACACTTCGTGTGATGACCCATCGGGATGACGAACAAGTTCGATGACCGATTCGCGCAGGGGTTAAGATTTTTTCTTTTTCGGTTTAACCAGGTCGAAGCTGTGTTGAACAAGTTCTTTCAATAATTTATCCGGAACGTCGCTGTTCGGGATGACAAGGTTCCAATGCTTCTTGTTGGTGTGATAGCCGGGTTGAATGCCGTTGTATTCTTCACGAAGCTCTATGGCGCGTTCAGGGTCGCATTTGAGGTTGATTCCTTTCTCGAATTCATCGAGATCAACCATTGCGAAGATTTTATTTTCAATTCGAAAAACAAGGGAACTTTCGTCGAAAGGTAAGTCTGAAGTAATGTCTTCGCTGATGGCTTGACAGGTTTCGAAAAATTCTTCTATGTTCATCAGTCGTAGGCTGCGCAAGGAACGTGATTGCGTTCTTTGAGACCGCAGGCACGGAAACCAAGGGTAATCTCGTGTGAATTCGTTGCGGCATAGCGCAAACGGTTTGCTGTAATGTCGTAGGCGTATGCAATGGTTAAGTACGGAAGAGCATCTAATTTTACCAGTGCTGAACCTCCGTGACCGCTTCTTCCTGCAACACCGACTGCAATAATTTTTTTGAATTCAAGCATGGCTTGTCCTTCGAGTGAAGGTTTACTTCTTCCAACATAATTCAACAACAATGCGGGTTTGAAGGTAAAGTTATCGTTCAGCTGTATGGCTTTTCCATAGGCTAAAGTAAAGTGCCTTCTCATCTGAGTGTCGGGAAGTCCTTTTACTTTGGGTTGTGTAAGTTGTCTAACAGACAGACCGAAGAAACGGTCTTTTCGATACAACCACAATCCGAAGTTTACAGTAGGTGCAACGATGGTTCCCAAAGAATTTCCGATAACTGGATCAATCTCAATGTCGGGCATTGTAATTCCACCTAAACCCAGTCTGTATTGCGTGAAGCCAACCCCAATCCCTGAAGACAAAGAATAACCCTTTGTTAACTTCATGTGGTAAGCGTAGTTCGCAACAAGCGACGTTGTTCCAAATGGCCCGTAGGTGTCGTTCTCGACCATTACTCCTACGCCGTGGAAGTTGTATCTGCGAAGTCCGAATTTGTTGTGAACGTTTACATATCCTGTTGTTGGAGCGCCTTCAAAGCCCGTCCACTGTTTGCGATATCCAACGCGCGCCTCAAGACAGGGCGTGCTTCCGGTAACGGCCGGATTGTAGTTCAAATAATTGTACGTGAAATTCGTATAATGTGTAAGCTGCTGAGCTTCCACAACGGAACTGAACATCAACAATAGCGCTATGATTTCCAGTCCCTTCTTCATCTTAATATTGAAACAATTCCGACATACGGCGGTATGTACAAGTTGTAAGTATTCAATTCAATAACGTAGTAATAAGCACCCGTAGGCAAGTACTTTCCGTTGTTCGTTCCATCCCAAGGTGTGCGGTATCCGAGGGACTTGAAAACTTGTTGTCCCCAGCGATCAAATACGCTAACCACTGCAGCTTCGAAGACAGGTCTGTCAATTCCGGTAATTGTCCAAGTATCATCAATGTTGTCGTCGTTCGGAGTAAGCGCATTGTAAATTGAAATCGGAGAAAGAATGTTAACGAAAATTGGCGCATTCACACTACAGTCCCCAATGGTTCCAATGGCGGAAATGGAAATGGTTTGACCTTCTTCGGTAGGATAGAAAGTTATGGTCGAATCGCTTGTGATTTCACTGAATTCTGGCATGGGATCCCAGGTGTAGGTTGTCCCAGGGCTACCCCCTTGTGCCATCGCAGAAGTCGATTCGCCTAAAACAATTTCAAAAGGGGAGGTTCCTGCGATAATGTCAACAGCTGTTCCCCCGATGAATAAGTCGTACGAACAAATTCCGAAAAGCGGGTCGTGATCTGAACCAACAAGAATTACATAATCGTGATCAGGAAGCAATCCACCCACAAAAAAAACTTCACTTGAATCTGTGGAGAAACAAGGACTAATAATGTTGTATGACGCCGGCAAGCAAGGGTCTGAAGAGGGAATTAGTTCAGCAACCACAAGCCCCATGGTATCGTTCCCAGAAAAATCATCGCAATCCTGCAACAGTAGTGCTGCTTCAAGCACGCCATTTGGTATAGTTCCAGTATGAAAGCTGTAAAAATTTGTCATCGAATAACTGAAACAACCTGTGTTGAACGGAGCCGAATCCAATTGATTGGTCGTAACAGGGGCATCGACGCACAGTACATTATTTTCGACAGAAGCACAAGGCTGCGCCATGGCCTGAAAGGCGACGAACAACAAAGTTATGCTTAAAAACAGCTGTTTCATTTGACTATTCAAAAGTAATCATGACAGATCCTTTTTCCACCGCCTGGCCGGCGTTGACTGAAATTGTTTTAACCACTCCGTCGGTTGGACTCTTGATTACGTTTTCCATTTTCATGGCTTCGAGAATTAAGAGAGGCTCATCTTTTTTAATTTCCTTTCCAACTTCGGCGCTTATGGAAAGCACAAGCCCGGGCATTGGAGATTTTACTTGTTTTATTTTGCTGCTGTTTGCTGAAGAGAATCCCAATGAGTTCAACAGCGCATCCAACGGCTCTTCTAACCGCACTTCCGTAGTTTTATTGTTAACTTTTAAAACAACTTTCTTCTCTTCCTTGGAAACAGAAAGAACTTCCACGTTCACACTTTTACCCTTCCAAACGAAATGAAGATGTGCTCCATTTTGTAATAGGTCTAGCGGCAGTGATTGGTCGTTTAACACAACGGTTTTACTGTTTATGTTCGAAGAAACTTCGAATGCGGTAGCATTGTTTACAGTGGCCTTCATTTCTTGTTCGTCTTAACGTACGCGAAACTAACTAAATTCGCGCAGATTATGGGTGTCTATTTTCATATTCCGTTCTGCAGGCACGCCTGTCACTATTGCGATTTTCATTTTTCGACGAAACTTGATGCCCAAGAAGATTTGGTATTGGCTATGCTGAAGGAAATGGAGCTTCGTAAGGAAGAGATTTTTCAACATGAAATAAATACGATCTACTTCGGCGGCGGAACGCCCTCGGTCCTTTCGGAAATGCAGTTGGGTAGACTGCTCGACGCCTTGGGAAATGGTGTTGCAAATGCAACCGAAATAACATTGGAAGCCAATCCGGAAGATTTGACTTCTGAGTATCTGCGAATGGTTCAGCGACTTGGAATTAACAGATTGAGCATTGGGGTACAATCGTTTTACGACGAACACCTCGAATACATGAACCGCAAGCACACCGGGGCGCAAGCGGAATCATCGATTAAACGCGCACAAGATGCGGGATTAACGAATATTACTGCGGACTTAATTTTCGGAATTCCGATTGCTACTTTTTCACAATGGCAGTCGAATGTGGAGCAGTTGCTTCAATTGGAAATACCTCATTTCAGTGCATACGCGTTAACGGTTGAAGAGAAAACAGTCTTTGGCGCAAGACAGAAAAAAGGAATTTTGGAGCCGCAAAAAGACGAAGAGGTCGAAAGAAGTTTTTTGTATTTAGATCAAACCGCGAAGCTGCTCGGTTACGAGCATTACGAGCTATCTAATTATGCGAAACCCGGATTCAGATCTGTTCACAACGGTAATTATTGGAAGGGCATTCCTTATGTTGGAATTGGGCCTTCCGCGCATTCTTTTTCGGAAGGAAAACGCCGATGGAATGTTTCGAATAATCCTCAGTACATGCGCTCACTTGAATTGAAGAAAGATTTTTTTGAAGTTGAAGAATTGACGGAGGTAGATCAATTGAACGAACGCATTATGGTTGGACTTCGCACCTGTGAAGGATTAGATTGGAAAGACTTTCCAGCTGATTGGAAAAAAGACAACGAACGAAATTTTTTCAAATTTTTTGAAGTTGGAAATGCGATCATGGATGAAACTGGATTTCGACTTACACCGAAGGGATGGCTTATTTCCGACCACATTATTTCCACATTATTTCTTTAATCTTGTAGCATGGAACTTACGCTTCAAAAAGATGGTCATACCTATTCTTTTCAAACCGAAAAGGGAAAGGACATTAGTATTTCATTGAATCCGAATGGACCACGCGCTTGGTACGTAGAGCCTATGCGCGCGCATTGAACCTGTTCGTACCGAACAGTTCTTGGGTTCTGTTGCAGAAGGTGGAGCGGTAAATTTTCGCGACGTGTATTTCAATCCGCATGGACATGGGACGCACACAGAGAATGTTGGGCATATCATTGAAACGAATGTTCCGGTGGTGAATAGCATCCAATCATCGCATTACATGGCGAAGTTGATAACGGTCAGGTTGAAGCAAGATTCTACGAAAGATGTTTCACAAGATGCTTCGCAAGGGGATTGGGTAGTGAATGAGGAAAGTCTGAAAGGTTTTGATTTGAATGTGGAAGCGTTAATTATTCGCACAGAACCGAATGATCATTCGAAATGCACACGCCAATATTCAGGAACGAATTTTCCTTATTTGACAATAGGCGCCATGCAGCGAATTGTTGACGCGGGTGTTCAGCATTTGTTAGTGGACCTGCCAAGTGTAGATCGTGAAGAAGACGGCGGTGCATTGGCTGCGCACCATTTGTTTTGGAATGTTCCGGCG
>JBJOON010000089.1:0-7541 GCA_046051235.1 Bacteroidota bacterium | reverse complement strand
AAGATTTTATTCGAGCATAAGCCATTTCCATCTGATAGATATGCCTTTGAATCGCAAGCCAAACTACACGGACTAAATCCAGATGATGTGTTAGTTGAAATGCAACCACGCGAAGGAGAAGTTTTGATTCGCGAAGAAGATATTCTTGCGAAGATTAACGAGTTGGGTGAAGAGCTTGCTGTTGTTTGCTTCGGTGCAGTGAACTATTTCAGTGGACAATATTTTAATTGCGAAGCGCTCGCAAAAGCAGGACATGCCGTAGGTGCTAAAGTTGGATTAGACTTGGCACATGCGGCAGGAAATATCGATTTGAAATTGCACGATTGGGACATTGACTTTGCTTGTTGGTGCAGTTATAAATATTTGAATAGCGGTCCAGGCGGAGTGTCTGGAGTATACGTGCATGAACGCCATCACGGGGAAGAGGTATTGCGCCTTGCCGGATGGTGGGGAAATAAAGCCGAGACAAGATTCTTGATGCAGAAAAATTTCGATCCAACGCATTCAGCCGAAGCATGGCAAATGAGCAACGCTCCGGTATTGAGCATGGCTGCTCATCGTGCAGCGTTAGATCTTTATGATCGCACCTCAATGAATGAATTGCGCGCTCAATCGAAGGAGTTAACCGCTTATTTGGAATTCATTTTCGATGAGTTGAAAGCGAAAGGAGTACCTGTTGAACAATTGACTTCGCGTAACGAGAATGAAAGAGGCTGTCAACTTTCAATTCGCTTGGAAGGAAGAACAAAAGAGTTTGTTGGAGTATTGGCGAAGGAAGGGGTAGTTGTTGACTGGCGAGAACCAGACATCATTCGCATGGCTCCAGTTCCAATGTACAATTCATTCCATGACATCTATGCTTTCGGGAAAGTTATGGAGCGGATTTACGGTTTGAATTAATTCGAACCGAACAAGACTTTGCTTGATTCGTAAAGGAGTTTCAATGCTCCGAGTAGCATAACAATGGCAAATCCGAATTTCACTTTCGCAATAGGAAGGTTGTGCGCGAACTTACTTCCGAAAAGTGCACCTGTAATAAATCCGGCGCCAATGAGCAAAGCTGCTGTGGTGTTCACGTTGCCCTGTTTGTAGTAATGCATTACGGCTAAGAACCCAACCGGAAGTAATAGCACAGCGAGACTTGTTCCTTGCGCTTGCAACTGTGTATAACCAAGAAAGTAAACTAAGGCAGGGACAATAATAAGTCCTCCGCCAACACCCACAAACCCGCTGAGCATTCCCGAGGCCATGCCAATAGCGAGAAGCAAGAAAACAACATATGCCGTAATTTCCATTTTCATAAACTGTGGCTGAAAGTTAGGCTTATTTTTAATTGTTCCACTTCAAACTTCCCTTATTTTTGTTCCACATAAATTGAAAACAATGAATTTTCCAGCTGAATTAAAGTACACAAAAGACCACGAGTGGGTTCGCATTGAAGGCGATATTGCTACTGTTGGCGTTACAGATTTCGCGCAAAGCGAATTGGGTGATATCGTTTTTGTTGAAATTGAAACTCAAGGTGAAAGTCTTGAGGAACATGCAATCTTTGGAACAGTTGAAGCTGTTAAAACCGTGAGTGATTTGTTCATGCCAGTTTCAGGAACTGTGATTGAAGTGAATGCTGGATTAGAAGCCGATCCTGCTCACGTAAACAACGATCCATACGGAGCCGGTTGGATGATTAAAGTGAAATTATCGGAAGGAGCAGATTTAAGCTCATTGATGGACGCTGCTGCATATGAAGCAATGGTTGGTTAATCTTCCAAAAAGATATTGGACAACTGCTCACATTTTGTGGGCAGTTGTTGTTTTCGGCCTACACGCCATGTCTAGCAAGTCGTTTCCGAAAATTTCTTTTTGGGAAAGTTTAGGTCCAGATAAAATTGTTCACGCGTTCATGTTTTTCGTAGGTTCAGCCTTGGCGATGTTTTCAGGGTGGGGCAGATTGAAGTCTGCTTTCGTTTGGATATTCGCCGGAGTGCTTTTAGAATATTATCAATTCTTTTTTACAACTGATCGCTCTTTCGATTGGTTCGATGTTGTTGCTGATGTTATTGGTGTTCTAATTGCCCAGCTTCTCTCAACAAGAATAGTTTCCAATAGAGGATAAAATTCTTGATTTTTTCTCGTCTTGGCTTCCCGATAGCACGATGTAGTTTACCTCTGAATTTTGAAGTTCCAACTTGTATTTTTCGAATAGCCTTAATCTCTCAGATGGATCAGGGGCACTTCTCAGCGGATCCTCTTCCCATTCAACATCTGGCGCACACAAAAAGTGAATGTCCATTTTATATGTTGGAAGAATTTCAAGTTCAACTAATTTCAATTGATAGATTTCTTGGTTCCAAATCCGAAGCACAAAAATATCGGTGTCGAATATTTGATGTTCACTTGTTGGGGCTTCATTGAAAAGCGAGCATTGTTCTCGCACAATCGCTGTGAAGTCATCTGAACTGGCTGAAATAATTTTCCTTTCTTCAAGATATTTACGTGCGAATTCTGGGACACAGAGAGAATCGGAAACCTCCAATGAAAGCCATTTGGAAAAGGTGGTTTTTCCACTTGATTCTGGACCCGTGAAAGCAATGCGCATTGAGTACTTTGTTGTTACTTTGCAAAGATGTCAAATACTGAGCGACTCTCATCGAAAATTAAACAACGTGATTTCAAATTGAATGCGTTGTTGGAACTTACAGATGCCATTAATGCAAATAGTTCTGAAGGGGATTTGATTGCTCAATTTCAAAATATTGTGCAAACACATTTAGGAATTGAGAAGTTGGCTCTCTTTGTTAAGCGAGAAGATTGGCAATGCCTTCTTCAATACGGTGAGATGAACGTTTCGGAATTCATTATTCCTGCTGATGATTTCTTTCGTGCAAATATAGGTGTGGCTCTTTCCGAAGATGCTTCTCATGAATCCTATAATGTGGTTATACCTGTGTTACACAACAATCAACCGTTGGCTATCGCCCTTGCTGGAGATCATACAGAAGATGCGCGTGGAATGAGTCCTACTGTTAAGCACATGCGTTTCCTTCAAACGTTGACTTCTGTGCTGAGTGTGGCACTTGAAAACAAAAGGCTGCTCACGAATTTAGTTCAGCAAGAACGATTGAAAAAAGAGTTGGAGCTAGCAGCAGAAATGCAGCACTTGCTTTTGCCCAGTCATTTTCCAGACACAGAAAAATGGAATGTTCAGGGGATCTACAGAGCCCATCAGCAAGTAGGTGGAGATTATTACGATGTGTTTCAATTTAACGAACACGAATGGGTCTTCTGCTTAGGAGATGTTTCCGGGAAGGGAATGCCTGCAGCTTTTTTAATGTCGAATTTCCAAGCCTATGTTCGAAACGCTTTTGAAGAGAATCGTCCAGACTTGGCAATCCTTGTTAACAAATTAAACAAGCGCGTTTGGGAAGCTGCTCAAGGAGAGAAGTTCATCACATTTTTCTTGGCTGTCTATAATTCAGAAATTCAAGAGTTGGAATATGTGAACTGTGGTCACAATGCGCCAGTACTCAAAACAGGAGGTGAATTCAAACATTTCGGTGCGAAAGCTATTGGATTGGGAATGCTTCCCGAATTGCCGAAAGTTAGCGCAGTAAAACACGTGATATGTTCCGGTGATATTATGCTGGGCTATACAGACGGATTGGTTGAAGTGAATAATTCCGAAGGTGATTATTTCGAAATGGAAGGCATTGAAAAAAATCTAATTGGAACACACGCCAAAGACGTTTGCATGGCAGTTGAAACGGCTGCCAATAATTTTCGTGGCGAATGCCTTTTCAACGACGACGTAGCAATTCTCGCTATTTGCTGGAAATAGCATTTTCTTTTTTCTTTATGTGGAAGAGGTCCATTGCGACAAGTATTCCAATGAATCCCCAAAACGGAACAGAAGCTTTGTCTGTGTCTAAGTAGTTGTTCAGAGTTCCGTGAACGAAGTAGGTGAGGAGTCCCAAGAAGACACTAATGATGATTACACGATGTTCTTTTTCAACCGCGGCATAGAACAGTTTAAACCCGAGAACTAGCGTGTAAACGAAAATTGAAACGAAGAGTAACATTCCTAAAACACCTTGCTCAGCTAAAGGTCCGAGATACTCGCTGTGGGCGTTTCCTCCATCGCCATTATTCGTGCTAATGATAGTGCGATCTTTCGCTTGTTGAAAAGGCGCGTAAACGAATTGATACGTTCCGGGACCCCAACCCGTAATGGGTCTTCTTCGAAACATTTCCATGGCACAATGCCAACGATTCAAGCGTTCTAGATTAGAAGCGTCTGAAGACACGTTAGATATAGAGGAAACGTGCTCATCTAACTTATCACTACTCTCTTGCTTGTTCTGCCCGAGTTCTTGCTGAATACTGTCCCACGAAAAAAGAAGTACACTTCCGAAGATGACCGTTCCATACAACACATACTTCAGAGGAACGCGTAACATCATAACAATGAATACCCCAAATGCAACCACCACTGAAACCCATGCAGCGCGGGTGTATGATAAAACCAGTCCAACGGTTAGAATGAAGAGTGCAGAATAGATCAGGAAGGTCACAAGCGGACTTTTCTTTTTGACGAAGAGCAATCCAAAAGAGACAGGAAAGAACATCGCTAACACGGCACCGTAACTCGTGTGATCCTTGAACAAAGGTTCCATAACCCAGTGTGCACTTTCTTTATCGAAATTGAATTGGGCGTGTCTTGTAATCGTGTAAATAATGACAATGCACAATGGCGCTAGGTAGCTCGCAAAGAATTTTTTTATGTTGGAAAGCTCCTGGAAGATATGAGCGCCTAACAAATAAAATCCTGAAATAAACCAAAGGCGTGTTGCGATAAATTTGAATGAAACCAAAGGATATTCGCTCGTAATTGCTGTGAAAACCATCCACAACAAATAAGCACCAATGATATAAGTAAACGGATGGCTGAAAATTCTTCGATCTACACTTTTTCCAGAAAGAATTTTAAAAATCATGAGCAGCAGAAGCCCAGCAATTATGGGTTCTGTGGGCAGATACATGCCAATGTGCGCCACTTCCATTTCTTCGAGGTTAATGCTCAGCGGAGTTGCCATTACACTGAAAAACCAAACCCATTCAATTTTATGAATGGCTAGCCATAGTGCAAACAATGCCGCAGGTAATATGAAGAGAAGGTAAATTTCAAAGGCAACAGCAATGCCTTGCGTTAGAGCGAATAAACTTCCCCAAAAAATAATGGGTTTATTTTGAATGAATGCTGTGAAAGATTTCACTGCTTACGCCTTTTTCAACTTTTCAATATTGTCTCGTACTAAAATCACAACCACTCCCAAGACAAATGTGGCCATGGCGCTAACAACCACGATGAGCCATCTAATAGGATAAAACTTTTTATCTGCTGCAGCTGCTTTATCTACCACGAGGTGAGAAGAGATATTCGATTCAACGTCAATTTTCATTAAGTCATAACGCTTTCTCAAAATCTGCATCTTTTCATAACCGCCATCAATTTCACTTTCGATTTTTTTGTAGCGTGTTCCGTACTTCGAAAGGAAATCCATCTGAGCTTTAATCTCTAGGGCGCGATCGGGATGACCTTCAACGATAGCCGTTCCGTATTGTTCTGTCAAATAAGCAATTTGGTCCTTGTAGCTGTAAACTCCTTTCTCTTGAAGGTACTGCATAGAGTCTTCCAATACTTTAATTTCATTCTGGAGTGTTTCCAGCGAAGATTTCGCATAAAGGAAAGCTGACATAGCTCGGTCGCTTCGCATTTGGTTGCTCACAGAGTCGGTCAATTGTGCAATGTCATTGGCAATGTCACGAGCGCGTTCCGGAGATGCGTCGAGTACGGTAATTTCAATGGAACCGAAGCGAGTTAAATCGGCAGATACATTCTCGTTGTATTCTTTTCCAATTAAAGTATTGGCACCGCGATCTGTTTTGGCAATGTCATAAACTTCCCACAAATTGTATTTTTCAATGATTCGACCTCGAACCTGATCCGAGTTAATAATCTGCATGAGGCGTTCCGCATCCTCTTCTTCCCCGTAGGCAAGTACGTCAGATTTCTTTACGTCTTCTAAAAGTTGCTCCCCGAAGCTGTGCTGCTGCGATGCGAAAAGCACAACCGTGCTTTTGTATTTTTCAGTAATAATGAAAGAAGCCGCCGCAGAAATGATAGCTGCTGCCGCTGTTACAATAAACAGATGTTTTCTCCACTTGAAGACAACAACTAAAAGATTCGAAGAATTAAGAGATTCTTCAGAATTATTTCCTTGATTATTCATGCTTTGGTCAATGATGGTGCAAAAGTAAGGTCTTTTGCAAGCGGTTCGAACTGCTAAAAGGAGTTTGCTCGGAATTATTGCCTAGCCCACGTTTTTCAAGACGAAAAATAAAAAATGGCAATTCAAGACATTTTTCAGTAGAAAATTGGACTTCCTGTATTACTTTTGCGCCCGAAATTCAACCTGAATACATCTTTCTATGTCAACTCAAAATGGTAAAGTAGTTCAAATTATTGGCCCTGTGGTAGATATCTCTTTCCCTGCCGGTCAAAAACTCCCTAACATCCTAGATGCCCTTGCTATCAAGCGTGCTGGCGCCGATGATCTAATCCTAGAGTGTCAAAAGCACGTGGGTGAAGACACTGTTCGTGCTATCGCAATGGATGCAACGGAAGGTCTTCAAAGAGGTGCTGAGGTTGTGGCTTTAGGTCGCAGCATCACAATGCCTGTTGGAGATCAAATCAAAGGTCGCTTGTTCAACGTTGTTGGAAAAGCTATCGATGGTATCGGAGAAGTGAGCAATGAAAACGGTAATTCAATTCACCGCGCTGCTCCACGTTACGAAGATTTGTCTACTGCTACTGAAATCCTTTTAACAGGTATTAAAGTAATTGATTTGATTGAACCATACTCAAAGGGTGGTAAGATTGGATTGTTCGGTGGTGCCGGAGTAGGTAAGACCGTATTGATCATGGAGTTGATCAACAACATCGCGAAAGCATACACAGGTCTTTCTGTATTTGCTGGTGTTGGTGAGCGTACTCGTGAAGGAAATGACTTGTTACGTGAGATGATCGAATCTGGCGTTATTAAATATGGCGATGCATTCGTGCACGAAATGGAAAAAGGCGGATGGGACGTATCTAAAGTAGATATGCAAGCCCTTGCTGATAGCCAAGCGACATTGGTATTCGGACAAATGAATGAGCCTCCTGGAGCACGTGCGCGTGTTGCATTGAGCGGTCTTTCAGTTGCTGAGTACTTCCGTGATGGAGATGAGCAATCAGGTGGACGTGATATCCTTTTCTTCATTGATAACATCTTCCGTTTCACACAAGCGGGTTCTGAGGTATCGGCTCTTTTAGGTCGTATGCCTTCTGCGGTAGGTTACCAACCAACTTTGGCTTCTGAAATGGGAGCAATGCAAGAGCGTATCACTTCTACAAAGAGAGGATCTATCACTTCGGTTCAAGCGGTATACGTACCTGCGGATGACTTGACTGACCCTGCTCCAGCGACAACCTTCGCTCACTT
>JBJOON010000088.1:0-7605 GCA_046051235.1 Bacteroidota bacterium | reverse complement strand
CAATTCAAGTTATTGGGAAACACAACCAAGTTTAACTGCCGATGGAGCAACGTTGTATTTCATTCGAGGAAAGAAAGGAAAAGGCGGCGCAGTAGAAGACCCGAATATTTATTTCAGTCAAATTAACGAAGCCGGCGAATGGAGCGAACCTGCGAAGGTTCCCGGATTCATTAACACCAAAGGAAGAGAGGAAAGCGTGTTCGTTCATCCAGATGGACAGACCTTGTACTTCTCTTCAGACGGACATCCGGGCATGGGAGGCTTAGACATTTTCGTAAGTCGTCTGCAACAAGACGGTTCATGGAGTAAGCCTGTGAATTTGGGGTATCCGATTAACACTGCAGCGAATGAGAACTCCATTCAAGTTACCGCACAAGGCGACATTGCACTTATGGCCAGTAATCGCGAAGGTGGAAAAGGCGGATTGGATTTGTACTCTTTCGAGCTTCCTGAAAACGTTAGACCGCGCTATGTGAGTTATGTGGAAGGGTTTGTGTTCGACAGTAAAACGAATGCGCCGTTAGACGGGAAATTGCAATTGTTGAATTTGAGCAACGGAGAAATTGTTGCTGAAACTTATTCCAACAAAAGTCGCGACGGATACTTCTTGGTTTGTCTTCCAGCAGGAAACGATTACGCATTGAATGTTAGCGCGAACAGTTACCTCTTCTACTCTTCAAATTTCTCACTGCGCGATTTCACACCTTCACGTCCCTATAGAAAAGACGCGCCTTTGCAAAAAATGGATGCGGGAGCAACAATAGTGTTGGAGAATATTTTCTTCAAAACCAACAGTTCTAATCTAGAAACTGAATCGCACATTGAATTAGCCAAGTTGATAGAGTTTCTTGTGAAAAATCAAACCATGCGTATTCGTATTGAAGGACATACCGACAGCGACGGCGATGAGGCGGCGAACTTGAAACTTTCTCAAGCCCGAGCTCTTAGCGTTAAAACATATTTAGAGTCGAAAGGAATTGCCGCAACCCGCATTGAATCGGAAGGATATGGCGAAACCCAACCGCTCGAATCAAATGCTACTCCGGAAGGAAAAGCAAAGAATCGAAGAACGGTGTTCAGAGTTCTTTAAAACGAAAAAGGTGTTCATTTCTGAACACCTTTTTTTCTATAGTTTCTTTTCGAATTAATTTATCACATTAATCACCCTGTTAGGTGCTCTGAACTTCCCTTTAATAACACCACCTCTAGAAGTACCCTGGATATTGGTCTTTCTTGTTGTGCGATCTAAATAAACCGTTGAAGTTCCCAAAGGCAAATTCGAAAGCGAGTTAATTCCAAAAACCATGTTGGTAGCTCCAACACTATTGGTGAAGTTCCAAGTATCGTCGCCCCAAGCCCATGAACCAACGAATACACCAACTTCTTGATTTTGTCCTATTGCAGTTCCCGTCCATTGAAAATCATAAGGCGTTGAACGGCTCAACTCAGTAAAGTTCGAAGGGAAGTCAATGGTTTCAAAAGTCGGAACAGTGTTCGTAAATACGTTACCATCTAGATTTGTGTAGACAAAAGTTCCTGGTGCAATGTTTCCAACATACTCTCTTACATGCGCTCCCCAGAAGATACTGTATGGCAAATCATCGCCGTTGAATTTCACATTGTCGGTTGAATCCAATTCGAGAATAGTTCCAAGTGCACCGCCAAATCTGAATCTTGCAATAACGGTTGTCGTTCCCGTATTCGAATTGTAAAACTGCTCGTACTCTGTGTAGATACGATCTTGATTTACATCGCCTGCCGATTCTCCTGTGCACGATGTAAAAACAACGGCGAATAAAAGAGAAAGAGAAAACAATACTTTTTTCATATTCATTTTTATTTCGAAGATAATTATAACGTTCTTCCAGGATAAACTTCCAAAGCCACTTTCAAACATTCAACGGCATTGCGAAGAGCATCTTCATTCAATACATAAGCCAAACGCACTTCATTGGATCCAGCGCCAGGTGTAGCGTAGAATCCAGTTGCTGGAGCCATCATCACTGTTTGGTTGTTGTATTCAAACTCTTCCAACATCCACTGGCAGAATTTATCTGCATTGTCAATCGGAAGACGTGCGATGCAATAAAACGCTCCCTTCGGATTTGGACACATAACGCCTGAAATGGCGTTCAATCCGTTTACCAAAATATCTCTGCGCTTCACGTACTCTGCTACTACTCCATCGAAATATTCTTGCGGAGTATCCAAAGCAGCTTCCGAAGCAATCTGTCCGAAGGTTGGTGGAGAAAGTCTTGCTTGCGCGAATTTCATGGCCATGGCCATAACATCTGCGTTACGAGTAACCAATGCACCAATGCGCGCACCGCACATGCTGTAACGCTTACTCACGCTATCGATCATTATCGCGTGATTGTCTAATCCTTCCAAATTCATAACTGAATATGGAACAGCTCCGTCGTACATAAACTCTCTGTACACCTCATCTGCAATCAAGAACAAGTCGTGTTTAATCACCAAGTCACGCAATTGTTCCAACTCTTCCTTTGAATATAAATATCCAGTTGGATTACCCGGATTACAAATCAAGATAGCCTTTGTCTTCGGTGTAATTTTTTCTTCGAATGCTGAAATCGGAGGCAATGCAAATCCTGTTTCAATGTATGAAGTAACAGGAACCACATTCACGCCAGCCATTACTGCGAAGCCGTTGTAGTTCGCGTAGAACGGCTCTGGAATAATGACTTCGTCTCCAGAGTTCATGCACGTCATGAACGTAAAAATCAATGCCTCTGAGCCACCTGTGGTGATCATCAGTTGCTGCGGAGTTAGCGCAATATCCTTCGAAGCGTAATAACCTGTTAGTCCTTTTTTATACGAACCAATTCCATCTGAATTGCTGTACTCGATCACCTTAATGTCGAGCGCCTTCATCTTCTCGCGAACAACTTCGGGCGTTTCAATATCGGGCTGACCAATGTTCAAGTGATAAACAGTTTTACCAGCAGCCTTAGCAGCTTCTGAAAATGGAACCAGCTTACGAATGGGTGAAGATGGCATGGCTACCGCTTTCGATGAAATGTTTGGCATAGAAATAAATTTGCTCGGCAAAATTAGTCAATTCCTGTCGGCTTCCTTCTTAACTTGCTCCAATGTTATTCTTTTCACCTGAAATACCCGACGGCAGTTGGAAATTGAACGAAGAAGAAAGCCGTCACATTAAAGTTTTGCGCCTACACGAAGGTGAGAAATTGACCTTCACCAATGGCAAGAGCGAACGCATAGAAGCCGCTCTAGACAAGGTCGACAAGTATTGCACGCTGACAACCCTTTCAAGAGAAACCGTTGAAAACACGAATCCTCATTTACACCTTTTTGTAGCCCCTACCAAGAATGCCGATCGCATTGAATGGTTTGTGGAAAAGGCCGTTGAGATTGGCATTCGAAGCATAACTTTTTTAGTTTGCGAGCACTCGGAACGCGTTCGTATGAAACCCGAGCGAATAGAGCGTGTTGCTATTTCCGCATTGAAGCAGAGTCTTCAATATTCATTGCCCGAATTACGTTTCGATGTGAAGTTTCAAGATGCATGGAAAAATGCAACTGGAATGAAGTTGCTCGCACACTGCGAAGACGGCCCGAAGATTCAACTTTCAACCTGGAAAGAAAAGCACGAGAGCCTTTCTATTTTCATTGGACCGGAAGGAGACTTTTCGAAAAATGAAATTGCTTTAGCGAACGATGCTCCAGCCCTTTCCTTGGGAATAAACCGATTAAGAACTGAGACCGCTGCATTGAAAGCATTGATTGCAGCGCATGAATATTTCGAACGATAAACTTCTTTTATGAAACACATTTTCAAAACGCTTCTTGTTGTTTTTATGTTGAAAGGCATTTCAACGTTTGCGCAAGTGGAAACCCTTCTACCGATACCAACGAGCATTGCCTACGTTCACGGCAAAGGTTTTCTTTGGACGGCAGGCACACGCGCTGAATTTCAAGGCTTGTGCAATCAGGAAGTGGATCTTTTCAATGCGTGGTTGAAGGAGCACGAACCTGAAATGGTTATTGAAGTTTCAAACAATGGCGAAGAAAAACGTCAACCCAAAAAAGTCATTTTTCAACTCACGAAAAACATTCCTTCGAATACAGAAGCCTATACTTTATCGGTTCGCGAAAATGAAATTCGTATAATCTCTCCCACCGAAGAGGGTATTTCACGCGGGATGCAGACCTTGAAGCAATTGCTTCCGATGTACTTCAAGACGAACTCGACTTTCGCAGCATTTGAAATTCCGTGTATGGATATTTCAGATGCGCCTGCTTTTCCACACAGAGGTATGTTGCTCGATTGTGGAAGGCATTTCATGGATGTTGCTACTGTGAAGAAGTACATAGACGCCTTGGCCTTTTACAAAATGAATGTCCTGCACTGGCACTTAACTGAAGACCAAGGATGGCGCATTGAAATAAAAAAATATCCAGAGCTTACCCGCTTGGGTTCTTACCGCATGGACAAATTCGGCAATCATGTGAGTGAAGGGTATTACACCCAAGAGCAGATCAAAGACATTGTTGCTTATGCGCAAGCCAGACACGTGACCATTATTCCTGAAATTGAAATGCCCGGTCATTCGGTTGCTGCGATTAGCGCTTATCCGTGGCTCAGCTGCACCGGAGAAAGTATTCAGGTTGAAACTGAATGGGGTGTGTTCAAAGACATTTATTGCGCGGGTAACGACAGCACCATTCAGTTTTTGAAAGACGTGATGGATGAAGTCTGCTCGCTTTTCCCAAGTAAGTACATTCACATTGGTGGAGACGAAGCGCCGAAGTTTCGTTGGGAGCATTGCGATAAATGTCAGAAGCGCATGCACGATCACGGATTGAAAAATGAAGCACAACTTCAAACGTGGTTGATTGAAGAAATGTCGAAATACCTCTATACCAAAGGAAGACAGATCATTGGATGGGATGAAATTTTAGAAGGAGGAATTCCGGCCGACGCCATGATTCAAAGTTGGAGAGGCATGGAAGGTGGCATTGCTGCGGCGAAGCAGAAGCACGGCGTGGTAATGAGTCCGACCTCGCATTGTTATTTAGACTATGGCCTCGACAACATTAATATGGAAAAGGTCTACAACTTCAATCCGCTTCCTGCAGAATTGACCCCAGAAGAAGCGCAATACATTCGTGGGGCGGAAGGAAATATGTGGACGGAAAGAGCACCGCAAGAAATTGTGGACAGCAAAGTGTTTCCACGATTGTTGGCGTTGAGTGAAGTGTTGTGGACCGCACCGAAGAAACGCGATTACGAAGCCTTTGCGGCTCGGGTTAGCAAGAACTACGAACGCTTGGATCAGTTGAATATTAAATACGGATTTCCAGATGTTCCTTTGAATTTCCGATCTCAGGTATTACCAACTGGTGAGGTTGAAGTTCGAGCAGTGACAAGTACGAACAGTTTAGTCATTGTTAACTACAGAAAAAATCAAGAAGAAACCAGCCAAACCTACAGCAAACCAATCATTGTAAGTGAACGCTACACCACGCTGAACTTTGAATATTACTTTCCTTGGAGTACAGGTTTTTTCAATGAATCACGCGTCTACACTTCAAACCTCGCAACAGGTAAAAAAGTAACGCTGTCGTACACGCCAAGTGTGTATTATCCGGGCGGTGGTGAGAACGCGTTGGTAGACGGACGCATCGGCACCGCGAATTTCAGAGACGGCATTTGGCAAGGGGTTCAGGGCAAGAACATGGAAGTGGTGATTGACTTGGGAGATGTGAAGCCTTTCGAGCATGTGACCACACGTTGGTTTCATTATGCGAACGCGTGGATCTTCCGTCCGAAAGCCGTTGAAGTTTATTCAAGTTTCGACGGGGTGTTGTGGGACAAAGTGGCTACGATGAAGCCGAACATTGAAGAGCAAACAACAGGAGAGCTTATTGATCAATTGAGCTTCGGGATAGGACAAGTTCAAGTGGCTCGATACATCAAAGTCGTTGGAATAAACAACGGACCTTGTCCGGAATGGCACGACGCCGTTGGCGAACCGAGTTGGTTGTTTTGTGATGAGATAGTTATTGAATAAATCACTTCGTGATCAATCAGACTTCGTCTGATCAATTGCTACGCAATCAATCGCGGAGCGATTACTTCTCCGTTGCGGCTTTTCTCGCTTTTTCGAGACAGGGTTTAACCAAATCCTCTAATTGATCTTCTTTGACGCCGTCTTTAGGGTATTTCTTTTGAAGTACAGCTGCTACTGCCTCAAACTCTGCAGTTAATCTATCAATTCTAACCTTGTCGTTGGCTCTTCGTGCTTCCTCTATCTGAGACATCATATCGCAGATGCATTTAGCATCTTTTTTAATCTCTTTAAAATCTGCTTTACTTAATCTCTCCTCCGTCGGTTCTTCGTTGTCTGCCAAAGAAAACTTTATTGGCATTCCCGAATAAACTCGCTGAGGAATACCGTCCTGTTTTCCCGGATTAAACCTCCCCAGTTGCTTGCATGCCATAAGCGCCGCACTGTCCAATCCGGAACCATTAGGGACACCACGAAAAACCTTAAAGTTCGTTGGTGTACCATCTTTTTCAATAATAAATTGAATTAAAACGGTCCCCTCAATGTTCATCGATTTCTCATATTCTGGGTAGACTAGGTGATCAAAAATCACTTGAAACATCGCGTCCTCACCTCCTGGGTAGGTGGGTCTTTCTTGAACAAATTCCAAAGGCGTTTGGAGGGTATCTTGGGCAATTCCGAAAGTGGAAAAGAGAACTAGCAAGATGAAGAGAAAAGTCTTTTTCATTCAATAAATATATACATCCCAAATACAGCCACCAAAACTGTTGCGCTTTATTCGTCGAAAGACGTATAGTCTGAAAGACATTCACCAACGGCATTCGTCGCAGACATTCGTGCTTGCACATTCTTTTTGCAAAAAAAAGCCCTCCGAAGAGGGCTTTTCTATTCCTATTGCTAGAAATTATTTTTTGATACGTTCTGCTACTGCTTTGAACGCCTCTGGGTGATTCATTGCCAAATCTGCAAGAACCTTACGGTTCAATTCGATTCCGTGTGCGTGAATTTGACCCATGAATGCGCTGTATGACATTCCGTGCTGACGAGCACCGGCGTTGATACGAGCAATCCACAAAGAACGGAAATCGCGCTTGCGAAGTTTACGTCCGATGTAAGCATAACATAATGCTTTTTCTACTGAGTTTTTGGCTACTGTCCAAACGTTTTTACGTGAACCGAAGTAACCTTTTGCCATTTTAAGAACTTTTCTTCTTCTGGCTCTACTGGCGACTGCATTTTTACTGCGTGGCATAACTTTTTGTTTTTAGGCGAAGGTGTTCTTTCGAACTTAAGACCTTTTACCGGGTTAAACTTTACCTTGCTTCTTTAATGAATGAACATTAGGCTACAAGCAACTGCGCCTTGATAGATCTCTCGTCTGATGGGTGTACAAGACCAGTCTTAGTCAAGTTGCGCTTTTGCTTAGTGCCCTTCTTGGTTAAGATGTGTCTCTTGAACGCCTTCTTACGCTTAATCTTACCGGATCCAGTTACCTGGAAACGCTTCTTAGCGCCGGATTTTGTTTTCGCTTTTGGCATTTTATTTAGGT
>JBJOON010000087.1:0-7767 GCA_046051235.1 Bacteroidota bacterium | reverse complement strand
AATGTTTTTTCCAATGTCGTGCACGTCTCCTTTTACGGTGGCGAGTACTATTTTTTTCTTCGCTTCATGGGTGGAAGGGTTGCGTTCTTTTTCCGCGAGCAATTGCGGCTCAAGCACAGCCACAGCGGCTTTCATGACGCGCGCACTTTTCACCACTTGTGGAAGAAACATTTTTCCACTTCCGAAATAATCGCCCACGATATTCATTCCGTCCATCAAAGGTCCTTCGATAATAGCGAGAGGAGTGGGGTAGTGCTCGAGTGCTTCCAGCACATCTTCTTCAATGTGTGTGGTTATGCCGTGCACAAGCGCGTGCGACAATCGTTTCTGAAGCGACTCGCTTCTCCATGCTGCTACCGTTTCAATTTTATTTTTTTGCGTGTTGAATTCTTGCGCTATTTCAAGTAGTGCTTCGGTGGCATTTTCTGTTCGATTGAAAAGAACGTTTTCAATTTTTTCAAGAAGCGTCTTATCCAATTCATCGTAAACCGCCAATTGCGAAGTGTTCACAATACCCATGTCCATCCCGGCTTTCACGCCGTGATAAAGGAAGGAAGCGTGCATGGCTTCGCGCACAACATTGTTTCCACGAAACGAAAATGAGACATTCGAAACACCACCGCTCACTTTCGCATGCGGAAGATTTTGTTTGATCCATTCTGTGGCTTTGAAGAAATCGATTGCGTAGTTTTTGTGTTCTTCCAAACCGGTTCCAACTGGAAATATATTCGGGTCGAAAATGATGTTGTGTGCTGGGAATTTCACAACGTCTGTCAACACGCGATAAGCGCGTTCACAAATGTTAATTCTTCGCTCGTAGGTATCTGCTTGTCCGTGTTCATCGAACGCCATCACCACAATCGCAGCGCCGTATTTCTTCACCAGTTTCGCCTTTTCAATAAAGGCTTCATCTCCGTCTTTCAGACTGAGTGAATTCACAATGCACTTTCCTTGCGCGCATTGCAACCCGGCTTCAATGATTTCCCATTTTGAAGAATCGATCATCAACGGAACACGGCTAATGTCGGGCTCTGCAGCCAGCAAGTTGCAAAACGTACGCATGGCTTCAACACCGTCGATCAGTGCATCGTCCATGTTAATGTCCAGAATCACCGAACCGCTTTCCACTTGTTCGCGGGCAATGGCAATGGCCTTGTTATAATCCTTTTCTTGAATGGCCTTTTTGAATTGAATAGACCCGGCCACGTTGGTGCGTTCACCCACGTTAATGAAGTTCGATTGCGCCTCAATGCGAACGACTTCGAGTCCGGAAAGGAAGAGTGTGTTATGCATGGTTGTTTTCGGAATGAATGAGTTCGTGAAGGGCTTTGATGTGTGCGGGCGAAGTGCCGCAACATCCGCCTATGATTCGGAGTTCGGATTGATTTAAAAACGGAGCAATTTTCGAGCGGAAGGTTTCAGGGCTCTCGTCGTATCCGCCCATTGCGTTGGGCAATCCTGCATTCGGATACGCGCTCAAATACGCGTTGGTGAAGGCTTTCAGCGCGAGCACTTGCGGAAGCAATTGTTCAGCACCCAGTGCGCAGTTGAATCCCAAACTGAAAAGCGGAACGTGTTCCAACGACACGGCGAATGCCGCAGCTGTTTGTCCGCTTAGCGTTCTTCCCGCTAAATCCGTAATGGTACCGCTGGCCATAATGGCAAGATCTCCGTTTGGATTTTCTTTGGTAATGGCGGAAAGGTTTCGGTCTTCCATTACATCGAGAATCGCATGGAATGCGGCTTTGGCGTTGAGGGTGTCGAAGATGGTTTCAACGAGGATAGCATCTACACCACCGTCTAAAAGTCCTTCCACTTGTTCGCGGTAAGCAGACTTCAGTTCGTTGTAATTCACGGCTCTGAATTCGGGACGTTCCACATCGGGTGAGAGCGAGCATGTTTTCGAAGTTGGACCAATGGCACCGGCCACGTATGCTTTCGGTGCGTTCGGATATTCTTGTTGAAATTTATCTCTCGCGGCCACAGCCACTTTCGCTGCCGCCACATTGAGTTCATAGGCGATGTGCGTCAGCTTATAATCTTCCAACGAGATACGTTGTGCATTGAAGGTGTTGGTTTCAATGATGTTTGCTCCCGCCTCGAGGTAGTTGAGGTGAATGCGCTCAATGAAATGTGGACGTGTGATGCACAGCAGATCGTTGTTACCTTTCAGGGGAGAAGGGTGATCTTTGAATTGTTCTCCGCGATAATCTTCTTCGGTCAAATTCAGCAATTGAATTTGGGTACCCATAGCACCGTCGAGAAGTAAAATGTTTTTTGAAATGTCTTGTAATATTCCCATAGCGTGTGTTGCACTGCCCAATGGGACGGAAGTGAAAACTTCCTTTCTTATCTCCCCTCGAACTGCTTCGAGGTAGGAATTGGCACCCTGCTTTACCGGGTTGCCAAGACATCTAAGGGCCTATTCCCTCCGTCTTTCTGGATAAGTACGGGGCAAATGTAATACAGAAAGTTGCGAAGCAACAAATGTTTTCAACGAATGTCTGCGACGAATGCTTCGCGAATGTCTGCGACGATGGATTAGCAACGCAGTTCCAATTATGATCCCGATAGCTATCGGGAGGAATTACGCAGTAGGAATTATGAAATAGGAATAAAACCGAAGGTTTTCCTAAAACATAGTTCACAACAATTTCTTCAACTCCCTCTTCAACTCCGGAAGATTCTTCCGAACAATGGCATATACTTCTTCATGCGAAATATCGTCGTAGCCGTGAATGAGTTTATTGCGAGTGCCTATGATTTTATCGATGTCGGTTATTTCAATATCTGGAGAAATATTCTTTAATCGTTTGGCGGCTTCGCCGAGGATGGTGAGGTTCCATTCAACGCCGGCTTGAATCAAAAATTCTTTTTTGAAGGCGTGAAATGATTTTACAGGACGCATAAATGTTTGAATTTTCACAATACAATTCATCATGTGTCGAATGTAGAGCCTCGGATTCTCTTCTCCGTATATGCGTGTGCTGTTATCGCTAACTTGAGAAAAGAACGCTGGGTTTTTAATATGGCTGTAGCTAACTAAGTCAACCTCTCGCTCGAATAATTTTTGCAGCGAGAAGCTCAATTCGTTCATGTTCATTCCGAGTCGAAGCGGCGAAATCTTCTCTTTGAACTGAACCATAATGTCCACATCGCTATCCTTCGAAAAACGCTCTGACTGTCCAGACCCAAATACCCACGCATCGCTCACATCGAATTGTTCGAGCAGCTGATACACTTGTGGCATTTTTTGCGTTATTTCTTTCGCGATAGGCATGGTGTAAAATTACCAATTCGCTCATGCAAATTCAACTTTTGTTATGCGGTTTTATGCGAATTAATTCGCGAGGGCAAATGGCTTTGCGAGGGTCTAACAACGTAGTTCCCACAACGTAGTTCCCACAACGTAGTTAAAAAATCACCATCGATTGAATCACAATTATTTCTTATGTATTTCATTTAAATTATAAATGAAAATGAATGTAAACATCAAAGCATCTTTGTGTCGAAACGTGAAAGTTGAATACAGGGAATAATGATAATTTCAGATTGGCGGGGGCAACGAATGGTTGTGGCGAGTAGCCATCAAAAGGATCGAGTCATTGCTCCTTTGTTTTTAGAACATTTGGGTATACAGTGTGAAGGTTTTCCAAGTTTCAATTCAGATGAGTTTGGTACATTTTCAGGGGAAGTCGAGAGAAAAGGAAATTCACTCGAAACGGCGAGGTTGAAATGTGAGAAAGCGTTGGAACATTCAACTTGTCAATTAGCCATTGCAAGTGAAGGGTCATTTGGCCCGCACCCTCATATAGGTTTTGTTCCGGTCGATGAAGAATTAATTTTCTTTGTTGATCGAAAGAATAAGATCGAAGCCTCTTTCAGGGAGATAAGTTTGAAAACCAATTACGGATTCACGGAGACGAAAAATTGGGACGATGTTAAAGTTTTTGCTGAAAAATCGATGTTTCCAAGTCATGCACTTATCGTTTCCAGTTCCGATTCAGGAGAGCCGTTTTTCGTGAAGGGAATTCAATCGTGGGATTTACTCAGAGCAACTTTCGATGATTTGAACAGCCATTTCGGCGCAGTCAAGATTCAAACCGACATGCGCGCTATGTTTAATCCAACTAGAATGCATGTTATTGAGGCCGCTGTGCTTGGCTTGGTTAATCAACTAAAGACATGTTGTGACGATTGTGGTTATCCAAATTTTCACATCAAAGAGGTGAAGCGTGGGCTTCCATGTGCTTCTTGCGGTTTTCCAACCCAGTCTGTTTTGTCTTATGTTTTTCGCTGCGAATCTTGCGACTACACAAAGGAGAGTTTATTTCCAAAGGGAAAGAGTGTTGAAGACGCGATGTATTGTGATTGTTGTAATCCTTGAAGTGATAACTAATATTAAATTAATTTCAACATGAAAAAGATAGTTTTAAAGAATGGGAGAATCGTAAGTGATGGCATAATTCAAGAATGCGATTTGTTGATTGTGAATGATCGAATTGAACAGATCGGAGGAGTAATAGACTGTTCGAACGCTTTGGAAGTGGATTGTAAGGGTTTGCACATTCTTCCTGGGGTTATTGACGGACATGTTCATTTCCGTGAGCCTGGTTTGACACATAAAGGAACTATTTATTCAGAATCACGAGCCGCTTTATTGGGAGGCGTGACATCTTTTATAGATATGCCCAACACCCTTCCGCATACAGTCTCTGTAGATAGACTTCGAGAAAAGTATAAAATTGCGGAGCAAAGCTCATGCGTTAATTATGGATTTCTCTTGGGGATAAGCGCAGACAATTACAAAGATTTGGTGAATGCAGATTTTGATGGATTGCTTGGATTAACAGATGATGGACTTTACTTCGAGAATGCGAACAGCTTGCTTTGTGATAGAGAGGATGTGCTTGATTTTGTCTTGTCGAATTCGAACCATCTTCTTGCAATTCACTCTGAAGATTCATTTATCATTAATGAGAATATTGAAAAATATAAACGTGCTTTTGGAAATGAAATTCCATTCGATGCCCATGGGAAGATTCGTTCAGCCGAGGCCTGCTATAAATCAACGAAGACCGCAGTAGAAATTGCGAAAAAGCACAATGCAAGGCTGCATATTCTGCATTTAACATCAGGAGCAGAGTGTGAGTTGTTTGATGCTGGACAAGACATTCTGAAGAAGAGAATTACGACTGAAGTTTGTCCACAGAATTTGTGGTTCAACGAGAGTGACTACGCTAGACTCGGTTCAAAGATTAAATGGAATCCATCGATCAAATCTGAAAAGGATCGAAAAGCCTTGTTGCTTGCCTTGAACAACGATCAAATTGATATGGTGGTGACCGATCACGCTCCGCATTTGAAAAAAGAGAAAGAAGGAGATTATTTGAATGCAATTTCAGGAGCGCCCATGATACAACATAGCCTTCAGGTCATGCTGGAATTATATCTGAACGGAGAAATATCGCTTGAAAAGCTTGTAACAAAACTTAGTCACAACCCGGCCTTGTTGTACGGAATTGAGTCTCGTGGTTTTTTGAGAGAGGGGTATTACGCAGATATTGTTTGTGTCGATTTGAATAAGTCTTATGTTGTTCACGCAAACAATCTTGCCTCTCAATGCAGATGGAGTCCTTTGGAAGGGCAGGAGTTTCGTTCAAGCGTAATTCATACGTTTGTTAACGGAAGTTGGTCGTTGAAAGATCAGTTGATTCAGAATGAAAGAGCGGTTCAACCACTTCTTAGAAAGAATTAATTAGTTGAAGTTCATTACGCCTATTTTTGTTTTCAAATTTGAATGAAAATGGACAGAAAGAAATTCATCGTCAGCACAGCGCTCGCAGCAGTAGGTGCTTTTTTTGTTTCGAAGATTAGTGGGAGCGATAGTGAGAAGAACGAGGGTGAGAAACAGAATGGGAATGAGGGATCTGGGATGAGAGGAGTGGAAGGCGTGTTCTCGCCAACGAATAGACACATGGTAGGAAATGGATTTAAGGTGATGAACTTTTATCCGAACGGAAAGGGATTCGAAGAGCGCATGTCGCCTTTCTTCTTGTTGGATTTCAACGCGGAAGTAGATTTTCCCCCTTCGGAAATTTCACAAGGCGTGGGTGTTCATCCGCATAGAGGAATTGAGACTGTGACTTTTGCGTATAAAGGAGCTGTTGAGCATCACGACAGCAAGGGCAATCACGGTATTATTGGTCCGGGTGATATTCAATGGATGACAGCCGGAGGTGGAGTGTTGCACAAGGAATATCACGAGCAAACGTTTAACCGATCAGGTGGAGCGTTCGAGATGATTCAGTTGTGGATTAACCTTCCGAAGAAACATAAGTTTACACCAGCGAAATACCAGAGCATTGTCCACACCGACAAACCGAAATTCTCCTTGCCGAATAACGGCGGTGAAGTGCATGTGGTGTCTGGTGAATACAAAGGAGTGAATGGAATTGCTTCAACCTTTTCACCGATTCACATGTACGATGTGCACTTGAACGAAGGTGGATTTGTTGACTTCGAATTGCCTGCGAATTACAATTCCGGAATGTTGTTGGTAGATGGTGAGTTGGAGGTTAATGGAACATCTGTAACGGAAAACCATTACTTACAATTCAAAAACGAAGCGGGTGCCATTCACATTTCAGCTAAGAAAAAATCTGTCATTCTTGTCTTAAGCGGTGAACCGTTGAACGAGCCTTATGTGGCGTATGGTCCGTTCGTTATGAATACTGAACAGGAAATTCGCGAAGCGATTGAAGATTACAACGCTGGTAAGTTTGGTTTTTTGAAGGATTGATGGTGAGGCAACGAATGTGCAAGCACGAGTGCCTCTGGCGAGTACTTCGCGAATGTCTTTGGCGAATTTCCTATCTGTAAGGATAGAGAAGTTAAGAAAAGGTAAGGGATGCAATTGATTATTATGTTTGCAAAAAAAAAGTATTATGTCATCATTGAAGTCTTGGTCAGCACTTATTTTGGTTTTATCGTTAACGCTTTTCGGATGTGAGAAAGATTATGAGCATGAGGAACCGTGCAATCATCAAACGATAAAAGTAGCTGCTCTGCTTTCTAAAACAGGCGAATGGTCAAATTTGGGAATTACCTCTGAAGCGGCTTTGCAGATTGGCGTTGACGAAATCAATCATGATTTTGAGAACAGAGGATTGCCGTATCGATTCGAAGTGAGTGTTTTTGATACGCAATTAATTCCGAGTGTAGCCTTGGATAAAATGAATTATCTCGCATCCAATGGTTTCCGTTTAGTTATTGGACCTCAATCAAGTTCAGAGATGGCGGCTGTGAAGTCAATCGCAGATAGTCTAGGTATATTGGTCGTGAGTCAAGGGAGCACAGCAAGTTCTTTATCTATCGCGAATGATGCACTATTCCGCTATGTTCCTGGTGATCAGATTGAAGGTGCAGCCATGGCGAACACCATGATTAGCGCAGGAAAGCAGGCGCTTGTGACTTTAGCTAGAAATGATGTTGGAAATGTTGGACTTCAAAATTCATTGAACACGCACTTCTCAAGTCTAGGCGGAACCGTGGTTTCTGCAGGGACATATGAACCACTGATAACCGACTATAGCGTGGCTTTAGCAGCAGTGAAAAATCAAATCATTCAATTCTCTTCCACATACAGCAACAATCAAATCGCCGTTTATCTTTCTTCTTTCGACGAGGCGGTGGCCTTGTTTAATCAGGCTTCTGGAGATCCCGTTTTGTCAAGCGTGATGTGGTACGGTGGCGACGGCTTCATTA
>JBJOON010000086.1:0-7796 GCA_046051235.1 Bacteroidota bacterium | reverse complement strand
TGCGAAGGCCATTGCAGAAGAGGCAACCGAAAAGCGTTGCACGCCCGAATTCTTCGCGAAACATTCGGTGGAAGAAATGAGCGAGTGGAGCGATTATATAATCGGAAAAAGCGGACGCATCACAAACCCCATGTTCCTTGAAAAAGGAAGCAGCAAATACAAAGCTGTTTCTTGGGATTTCGCTTTTCAACGTATCGCGAAAGAGCTCGACAATTGTGCAACACCCGACGAAGCCGTATTCTACACTTCAGGAAGAACAGGAAATGAAGCAGCATACCTCTATCAATTGCTCGTTCGTAAATTCGGGACAAACAACCTTCCGGACTGCAGTAACCTCTGTCATGAAAGTTCTGGACGCGCACTTTTCGAGGCCATCGGAATTGGAAAGGGAACAGTGAAATTGGACGACTTATACATTGCAGATGCGATTTTGGTCATCGGACAAAACCCAGGAACGAATCATCCGCGCATGATGGCCGCACTTTCGAAGTGCAAAGCCAACGGAGGGAAAATCATACACATCAATCCACTCCCGGAAGTGGGAACAACGAAGTTCATCGATCCGCAAAGTCCAATCGAAATTTTAAAAGGTGGAACGCAACTAGCCGATCATTTTCTTCAAGTAAGAGTGGGCGGAGACCATGCGTTGTTAAAGATGATTGGACATTATCTGAAGACTATTGAACAAGAAGTTGGAGGTGTCCTCGATCATAAATTCATAGAAGAAAAAACAGAAGGTTTCATCAATTATTGGAACAGTCTCGACGAAGTAAACCTCGACGAGTGCTCTGAAATCAGCGGTATATCAAAGGCGCAAGCTTTCGAAATTGCAGAACTTATTTCCAAAAAGAAAAATATTATTTCATGCTGGGCCATGGGTCTTACCCAACAGAAAAAGGCCGTTGCTATTATTCAAGAGGTCGTAAACATACATTTGGCTTTAGGGGCTATCGGAAAACCAGGCGCAGGACTTTGTCCCGTTCGCGGACATTCGAATGTACAAGGCGACAGAACCATGGGAATCGCAGAGAAACCATGGGAATCTTTTTCGTTGGCACTTGAGAATAGATATAATTTCAATGCACCAAGACACCACGGATATGATGCGGTGGAAGCCATTCAAGCGATGGCCGACGACAAGGTGAAAATCTTTATCGGAATGGGAGGGAACTTTGTTTCTGCAACGCCCGACAGTGTGTTCACTGGCAAGGCTATGCAACGCGTGCCGCTTACCGTCCATGTTTCGACCAAACTGAATCGTTCCCATTTGGTAACCGGTGAAGAAGCATTAATACTCCCTAGTTTAGGACGCACGGAAATTGACTTACAAGAAAGCGGAGAACAATTCGTTACGGTGGAAAATTCTATGGGTATCGTACATCGTTCACGCGGTACAATTGCACCAGCTTCTGAATTTTGCATGAGCGAACCCGCTATCGTTTGCGAAATTGGTAACGCTTGCAAAAAGACTTCAGACTTGCCTTGGAAAAAGTGGAGAACGAATTACGATTTAATTCGTGATGAAATTGAAGCGGTTATTCCAGGTTTCACGAATTACAATGAACGTGTTCGCGGTGCAGACGGATTTTATCTCCCGAACGGCCCGCGTGAAGGGAAGTTCACAACTCCTTCTGGAAAAGCACACTTCAATACATCCCAACTTCAACATATAGATGTTCCATCTGGACATTATGTCCTTATGACCATACGCACACACGATCAATTCAACACTACGGTTTACGGTCTTGACGATCGCTATCGCGGAGTTGAGAACGAACGTCGCGTTTTAATGATGAACGAAGAAGACATTCGCAATGCTGGATATCAACACAAAGAATTGGTTAACATCATATCCATTCATGAAGGTGTTGAACGAAAAGCGGTGAAGTTCCATGTTATTCCTTACGACATTCCGAAAGGTTGTGTAGGTTCTTATTTTCCGGAAACGAATTGCTTAGTTCCACTGCACCACACGGCAGAGCGAAGCAATACGCCAGTCAGTAAGTTTTTAATTGTTCGATTTGAAAAGTATAACGGAGAGCAAGGATGATTTCGAAAATTTTGTGGTTGCCCATTAACATTTTGCAATTGTTGTTGGTGCTTGTTTGGACCATTTTCTGTGGTTTGTTTGGAATGATCTTCGCGCTTGTAACAAACCCAACCTATTCGCACAGAATAATGGGTTACTACATTTTCTCTCCCATGATCCTGGCCATTTCCATGGTGCGAGTGAAAGCAAAAGGATTAGAAAACGTGCTCGATGAGCCTGCCATTTACGCAGCGAATCATGCTTCACAACTAGACATTCCAATCATCTGCACACGCGTGAATCGCCCTCTCTTTTTTATTGGGAAAATCGAATTGAAGAAGATTCCCATTCTTAGTCAATACATGAAAATTGTAGGAATGATTTTCGTAGATCGAAAAAAACGAGAACGCGCTATGGCAAGCATGCGCACTGCCATTCAGGATATTCAAGGGGGGAAGAGTATTGCTGCTTTCCCGGAAGGAACTCGGACGAAAACAGGGGAGTTGTTGCCGTTTAAAAAGGGAGTGTTTACCATAGCGAAAGAAGGACGCATACCAATTGTTCCCATTGCAATCATTGGTAGTGCCAAAGCGTTGGCGAGTGGAAGTTTTTTCATGCGCCCAGCCACTGTTGAACTTCGTGTCTTACCTGCTTTGAAAGGCGATGAGTTTTTCAATATGTCTATCGAGGAAATGGCGAATCACACACGCTCGCTTATTCAACAAGAAATAGAAAAAGCTTAGAAAGGAAATCCCAATCCTAAGTTCAAGACGGGCTGAATCTTGAAAGAACTAGCTGAGTTGTTTACTCGAGTTAGGAATGCGTTGTATTCATCTTTCCCTTGCCATAACCATTGCTCACCTTCAACTTTCAGCGGGTCTCGCAACGGAATTCCAACGTCCATTCGAACAATAAAGAAGTCGAAATCTAAACGCAATCCAGCACCTGTTCCAACAGCAAACTCCTTATAAAATCTGCTCTTGTCGAATTCTGCGCCCGGGCGGCTATTGTCTTTATTGGCTAACCAAATGTTTCCGGCATCCACGAAAAATGCAGCTTGAAACATATGAGTGATCTTAAATCGATATTCCGCATTGAATTCAAGTTTAATGTCGCCAATGTTGTTGAATGAACGAACAAGGGTTGTGTCACGAAAAGTTCCTGGCCCTAGCGTTCGCGCTTGCCATGCACGCAAACCATTCGCACCACCGCTGAAATAACTTTTTTCAAAAGGAAGGGAAGAAAGGTTTTTTAATGGAATTCCAACTCCGACAAATGCGCGGAAAGCAAATTTATTTCTGTCGTCTTTTTGCGTGTAGTAACGCACATCGTGATCAGACTTTACGTATTGCGCAAAGCGAATGTTATTGATTTCATAGCTACCTAGTGAATCTGCTTCAACATTGGGTAGACGCTGGTATACTGCACGAAGCAAATTCCCAGCACCTTCAAGAATGTTTCCGCGGTAATAGAAAGAGCGAGGCTGATTGCCATCTTTCTGCGTGTTCACGGTATAGCCCAAACGAGAAGCCAAGATCAAGTGATCCTGATAACTATTTGCCAAATAACTATCGTTCAAAGAACCCAACCATTGATCAAAAGCAACAGAGCGATCAATTTTAATCAAGCTCAATTCTGCCCATTGAATATCGAACGAAGAAACAGTTTCCGGATTTTCAATGAAGGTCCAACCAAAACTGACCTGCGAAAGTGTTCGCGTATAATCGGGTCTGCGCTGATAGTTCAACCCGGCATGCAGCGTGCTTTTTGGGTCGTTGCTTCGACTCGTCTTTGCCAAGTCTTTTGGGAATAATCGCGGAAGGACCAGATTTAATTCAGGTCCAATTTCAAAGGTGTTCAATTGAAAGGTACGTTGAACTATTTGATTCCCTGTGTTTGATGAAACATCTCCCAAAACTTGAGATGCTTCAGCTCCGACAACGGTCTTGAATTCGAACGACTCTGCTCCTCGGAAAACATTGCGGTGCTTATAGATGAAGTTGCCGTAAATGCCCATGTTTCCTGCCCTGTTGGTTACACGTGGGTCAAAGCTCAAGGCTTGTTTTTTATTAGGTGCCAAGAGAACTTTAACGTCTAATAGCGACTGTCCGGTTTTCGAGTCGTTTCTTGGTGTAAGTTGAATGTTTACTGTTTTGAAAACCCCCAATTGCGTGAAGCGCTTATAGGTCTCATCGAGATATCGTTGCTGATAAAGTTGTGTTTCTTTAACCTCAACGCGTCTGTCAAGAATAACTGGTTTCACACACGATAAGCCAACACTGTATATGTCTAGTCCTTTGTATTCAATCGTGTCCGTTGGAGTCTCATTTGGATTTAATGGGTCGAAGGAGGTATTGAACGAAATGTTTCCGATGTAAAATTTACGGTGAGGCAAGGTTTTTCCGGTGAAGTTACCATAACCGTCGAGAGCCTTTTGATTCAACACTGTAAGTTTCACATTCACTTCTTTCGGGGCGGTGACTGTGTCTAATTGATAGACGATGTAATCTGGGATAAACTCGTAGAACCCTTCATTGGCAAGTAAAAGCGTAATGCGTCCTCTTTCCGCATCGAGATTGTCAACGCGAAAACGCTCACCTGATTTAACCAAGCATTTTTCTTTGAGCTTCGGAATTTGCTTAAGAATATTAGCGTCTTCTGCAGACCATTCCACATTTTTTATCGTGTACAAATCTTTCAATTCGACATGATAGATTACGTTGCTCTTTTTGCCTGCTTTCCAGAATAAACTCTTTTCAGTATTTAGTTGCCATTCGCCACGAACTTCGGCATTGAAGTACCCGTTCTTCCGCAAATAGATTTCCATTTGTCGAGCTCCTTTATTGACTAACGATGTATCTAATAAAACAGGCGACTCACCAACGGTGTAGGCTAACCAAGGCCAAAGACCATTACATTTCTTTGGGTCTTTGTGTCTTTTGTTTTTGCGTGTCTCTTTGTCATAACGCTTCTTATTTATTCGCGCGCAACGTTTGTCAATTCGCAATTGAGAACGCTCTAAGAATTTCCTCGGAACGAAGGTGTTCAAGCGCATATTCAAACGAAACATCAGGGTCTTTCGATTTGGCTTGAGCTTGGTTAAATACAAGAGCTCATCTGCGCTTACATCTGTGACAGTGAGTAAATCGTTTTTGTGTTCAATGAAATCGACTTTGTGATCTTCGAAATAAACCTCACCTTCGCTTAAGTTGTTTTGAATGGTGCACGAAGAATAGACCATAGCAATTATTCCACAAATTAGTATTTGTGAGAAACGGCCTTTCTGAAAAATCTTCTTTTGCATCATTTCTACAAATATCTATCGCATCTTTGTATAAATAAAATTTAATGTCCATTTCCAAGAACGAAATCAAGCTAATTCGCTCGTTGCAACAGAAGAAATTCAGAATGCAAGAGCAATTGTTCGTTGTGGAAGGAAGAAAGGCAGTGGAAGAAGCTTTGGGCTTTGAGTCGCTTGTTGTAAAAGCCCTTACGTCAGATGAAGAGTTTTCAAGCAAGTTTCGAATTCCGCTCATTCATGAGCGCGACATGGAACAAATCTCAAGTTTGACCCAACCTCCCGGATATTTGGCTGTTTTGAAACAGAAGAACACCACGCTCGAGATTATTGAAGGAAAAACGTTTTGTATTGCAAACGCTATTTCAGATCCAGGGAATCTAGGCACACTCATTCGCACGTGTGAATGGTTTGGTGTCGACGCCTTGCTGTTAGACGATCGGTGCGTAGATGTATACAACCCGAAAGTAGTTCAAGCCACCATGGGAAGTGTTTTGCGTTTGCCTATTGCGTCTGCAACTTCCGAAGAGCTTATTGAATATTTTAGGTTGAAGGAAATTCCGCTGCTTGCAGCAGATTTGAATGGCACACCCATTCAATCCTTCAAAGCACCTGAACAATGGGCGTTAGTAGTTGGAAGTGAGAGTCACGGGGTTTCAGATCAATTTGTAGAAGCATCTGCAACGCGATTAACCATTCCTTCTATGGGAAGTGCTGAAAGTTTGAACGCTTCCATTGCTGGTGGCATTGCAATCTTTCAGTTGAAAGTGAACGCCTAATTATCTTCCGTAGAAACTTGCAGGCTGCAGCAACGCTTCAAAAACAAAGAACTGCGCCAATCCCAATTCATTTGCATCTGTTTTCGCCCAGAAATACTCAGGGTCGAACGGAGTGAGTTGTCCGGTTGCATCAGGAGTCATTTGCTTAGCCTTCTTCAAATACAAATTCAACGAAGTGATGTTTCCGGCATTGTTCTTCACACGCATAACGAAAGTCGGCATAATGTTCTTAATGGAATCTTCCGCCTCCGGTTTCAGCATGGTGTTATAAGATTCTAAATGCACTTTGTGCATGCGTTTAAAGAAGTCAAAAGCACGCGCTGTGTCAAGCTGAGCGAAAGGTGTAAGTACGCCATTCAAGTATCGCTCGAATTTCAATTTGTTATTTCCTAAGTAGGATAATTTAAAACTGCTTCCAGGATCGGTCATGTGAAGTACTTCAACTTCCGCAATGTCGTTATTCGGATAACTGAATACTTCGGTGCTTCTCCATTCCATTTCTTCAATGAAGAAACGGGGATTCAAAAATCCTGTGAATCCTTCTATGTGTGTTATGTATGGTTCTTCGCTTCGGCCATCTTCAGGAGTTTCCAACAACATAATGGTACCCATGTGGTCTTGCGTATTCGGTCCCACGAAATAGGTTTTTAGCAATTCGTTATTCTTGCCATAGATCTTCACTTCTTTCGCGGAAGTGGCCATAACACTCATCATGTTATCACGCATCTTCGTCGGAACATTACCTCTTACACGTATGTCATGGAAACATTCGAGCAAAAGCTTAATCACGTCTTTTCGCGCGTTGTATTTTTTATTGATGGTCCAATCGGTTGATCCAGACTTGCGTTCAAGCAAAGCCACGTTTCCATTTCTATCTTGAATGGTAATTTTGGAAACAGAGGCCGTGTCTTCTATTGAAAACTGCATGAATGGGTTATCTCCAGTTGAACTCTTTTTGCTCAGTTTCGGATAAAGGTAAATAGCAGCCCCCGCAAGTAAGAGAAACAAAACGAGGAGAATGATGTTCTTTTTTTTCATGTTAGTTCTTCTTGGTCCAGCGCTTCTTTCGTGAGTAAACAACGGCTGTTCCGAAGATCGCTAAAACGAAAAGGGGAGAAGCAGTATTCAGCGATTTCCAATAATTTTTTTCGGTGGAAATTTTATCCTTGTCCAATTTGCGCACTTGAATATTTCTAGAACGAACATCAATCAAACTAGCGTCGTCCAATAAATAGTTAACGCAATTCAAAAGCAAATCTTTGTTGTCGTATACCACACGCTTGAATTGCTTGCTATATCCCAACGGAAGAGGATACTCTTTTCCATTTTCCACTTGCACTTCGTTGTATGCAATATCGGCGTCAGAAATCACAATCATGCGAGTAGGCTCACTCGAAGCACGGTAAGCAATTTCAGGCGACTTTCTAACGCTATCTGGCAAGTAGTCGTTGAAAGCCGATGAGAATGTACCTTCTAGCAAAATACCCATGATTTGATTAGGCTTGTTGTTGGTTTTGAAATAGTCTCCGGTCTCACGCAAAAGTTCAAGGTCAATACGAACAGGCGCCTTGAATTCTTTCGCTAAGTCAGAAGAAAAGAGGAATGGGATTTTACGAATGTTCTTGTCCTGATTAACGGTGTCAATTGATCCGGCAAATTCAGTGAAGATGGGGTCAAGATTCGCGGCAAT
>JBJOON010000085.1:0-8563 GCA_046051235.1 Bacteroidota bacterium | reverse complement strand
TTCAATATCAATGCTCACGTTGGCAGGAGAGAAAATGAATTCTACCAAGTTCGCTTCCGGATTGAATTCCATTTCCACCAAAGGAAAAGTATTGATTTCTCCACTTTCATTTCGAGCAACAATCACTGCAAGTTCTTTCACGAAAGGAACGAATTCTTCCAATACGCTAGGTGCATCGAATGCCGATTTGAATTCTGCTTCAGTGCGTAAAGGAGTCACGCCTTTCCCGTCATATCCGCCTTTGCGGAGCTTCTGCATGAACGGTCCTTTTTCAATAAACAGCAATGCATCTTCTGCGTTGTCTGTCAGATGAAAAGGAGCGGTTGGAATGTTGTTCGCTTTATAAAATTGTTTCTGAAGTCCTTTGTCTTGGATGGTGCGAAGGGCCCTTGGTCTAGGGAATACTTTTTTCCCCATGCGCTCAAGTTCTTCGAGGGCTTCTATGTTGACGTGTTCAATTTCAATGGTCAACACATCGACTGTTTTTCCGAAATCGAGCACCGTTTGGTAGTCGTTGAAATTTCCAACAACGAAAGTATTTGCAATATCTGCGCAAGGCGCGTTCGACGAGGGGTCTAGCACCGAAATATGAATGTTGTAATTGATGGCATCTTGAATGAGCATGCGCCCCAATTGTCCGCCGCCTAAAATCCCAAGGGATATATCTTTGCCGCGCAAATGGGAGATCAGATTAATGTTTGGCTAGACGATTTAAGCGCCTTTTTTTGGCGCCTTTCGCAGTTCCCTATTGCCTTCCAATTGCTTATTTGGCTTGCAGCCGCGGGATTCTTTTGGCTCGTTTTCTTTTTCTTGTGGAAGAAATTAGTAGCGAAAAATTCCAGTGAGAAATCTCTTTCAATTTGGTGGATGGGTTTTGTTTTGGTGGGATTACCCATTGTTTTTGCAGTGATTATTGATGCAAGACAAACGTTAGCGAAGGAAGAATCAGAGTTGCGCAGCGAGAATATTAGTCCAGTTGTAGAAGTTGCAAAAGACAGTTTATATTCTTCAGAAGTGCAACTAGACACTGTTCCTTTGGGTGATTTAGGAGTTCCTATAACCCGCACCATATGGGCAAAGCCGGGTATTGAAGTCATTGAATTGAAGTTTCAAAATCCGAATGCTTACGTTGTTTTAGCCATTGCCGATTTGAATTATTTTTCGGTGGAATTGGATTCACTTTTTAAGGAAAAGGAATTGACTTCTTCCTTCGCAAAACAATACAAATGTGAAGTTGCTGTGAACGGTGAAGCGGGAACGACTCCTGGAATGACTGCTCCACTTGGGCAATGGACAGGTAATTACATTATAGACGGAAAGCCCTATAAAATGGAAGATTCAGACAAGCGTCCGTTTTTGTATTTCGATAAACAAGGCAAGGGATATTATTCTCACGGGCGCGAAGTTGTGCGTATTCCAACAGGAAAAATGTACAATGCAATTTGGGGGCGTTATGACTTAATTGTAAATGGTAAGGAAGCCATAGATTCAAGAGATGGCACGAAGGACAATGCTTATCCGCGCACGGTAATGGGCATTGACAATATGGGTCAGAAAATGTTTTTACTTATTGCAGACGGAAGAAAACCTCAGCACAGCAGAGGCTTAACCATGAAGGAATGTGCTGCCTTGTTGTTGCCATACGGATGTGCAAATGCGATGTCTTGCGACCAAGGCGGAAGCTCGTGCATGTATGTAGAGAAATTCGGAATTGTGAATCGTCCGGGAGACGGCGGAGAACGCCCTGTTTATACCCACTTCGGATTGCGTCGAAATTAAGGAGCTGATGCGGGTTTCGGCAATTTGTCGAGCGGAACATCTACCCATCCATACGGACGCTTGTGTTCACCAATATCAATTAAATGCTGAAGTAACTCGAACGGATAGTCTGTTTGAATCACCAGTGCTTCGTGTTGAATGAACCAATTCCATGTTCCAAGTGCATCGGCGTTTTCACTTTTACCTGCGCTAATGGATTTGAAAAGCGCGTTGTACCAAATACCCGTTCGGTGTTTTCGGAATAAATACATACCGAGTGGATCGGTTAAGTAAGTCGTGTCATTTGATAGTATCAACTCAACCATAGGCACATGCGCATCGAGCAGAAAAGTATCTACTTGGGTTTTCGGCATGTATTGCAGAATGGGCATAAACAAAGGGCCTTCTGGATTTTCAATCATGTAATTGAAAAAGAAACTTGAACCGTGAATGCCTTTCAAAATAACCTGATTTCGAACGCCTAAAGAATCGAGAAGCGGAATAAGTTTTTCGAATCTTCCAGAACTCTTATCGAGGTTCAACATAATTTTTCCTTCAGCAAGTTGCAATGCCTCTTTTAATGTTGGAACATGTTCCTCTGTAAGTGCGCCGCTTTTATCGCGCAATTTCAATTTTGCAATCTGTTTTGAAGAAAGTGCGCTCACCTTTCCTTTCCCATTGGTGGTGCGGTTTACGGTGTTGTCGTGCATAAGAATGAACACGCCATCGGCAGTTTCTTGCACGTCTATTTCAACAATATCTACAAAGTGATCGATACACGATTGAATAGCAGAAAGGCTGTTTTCCGGGTGGTTCTTCCAATCGCCGCGGTGCGCCGCAACCATGATTTCATGATTTTCTTTTCGAAGTAAAAACTCTTCAATGTTGTGGGTTTGCCCATTCACAAAGGTGCACAGCGCGACAAAAAAGAGTGTACTTAAAAATTTCATGTTGGGATTTTGTCTTTCCAAGACGCTTGCAAGATAATCATGAAATATTTCCTTCGAAAATGAATTGGGTAGTAAATTGCCGATCATATACACTTCAACATGAAAAAAATTCTATTCTGTGTTTTCGCATTAACCGCAAGTCTATCACAAGCACAATCGTTAACCGCTATTGAAGGCGTTGAATATGATCCAACCAATCAGATCTTTTTAGTTGGAAATGGAAACAACGTTGTTCGCATGCACAGCGATGCTGTTCCGCAAGGAACGTTGGGTGCAGCGAAATCGAATTACGGAATGGAAGTCATGAACGGCGTTCTTTTTTCAATTGTTGGAACGGCGATAAAAGGGTACGATGTAACCACCGGTGCACAAGTCATGACGCACACACTTTCAGGTGCGAGCTTCTTAAACGGAATGGCAAGCAATGGAACAGATAAACTGTGGGTGTCTGATTTTTCGGCGAAGAAAATTTATGAATTGAATGTTGCAGATCTTGCAGCGCCAACGAGTTCAATTGTTGTTGCGAATACCACGAGTACGCCGAACGGATTAACCTACGATGCGGCGAACAACAGATTGGTTATGGTAAGCTGGGGTGCGAACGCATCTATTAAAGCGATTGATCTAGCGACGTATACCCTTTCCGTAATTACGACTACGAACCTTGGAAATTGCGACGGCGTAGATCACGATTCTTACGGAAACTATTACGTGAGCTCTTGGAGTCCGAATGCGATTACGAAGTTTTCGAACGACTTCACCACAACCTCTACCGTTACTGTAACAGGCGGAGTTTCTAGCGCAGCAGACATTTGTTATGCGGAAGAAATTGACACCCTTGCAATTCCATGTACAGGAAACAACGTAGTGAAATTTGTAGGGTTCAATCCGTCATTTGTTGTGGAAGGAAACACTTCTGAATTTCAAGCATACGGATATCCAACTGAAGTGAAAGACATGTACACGGTTGGCTTCGATTTACCACAAGCGGTAGACGTGAACATTCGATTGTTCGATGTGAATGGAAGATTGGTGAACGAAGTGATTCATCAGACATTTCCACAAGGAAATCATCAGGTTGTATTGACTGAACTTCCTGTTGATAGCGGAATTTATTTTGTTCAGGTATGGGCCGGGACACATCTCTCGGTGGTTTCATTTATTCGCTAATGAAAGCGTTTTTAGTTGGAAGTTTTTTGTTGTTTGGGTTGAGTGTTTTTGCTCAACCTGATGATTACGTGAACGCGCTTCCTTCGAACGAGAATTCGAGGGAAAACATGAGCAATCTTACCCACAGGGAGCGCACGGTAGTAGGCGGTTCTTTGGGATTAGGATTAAGTTCTTCGAATGGCTCAGGAATGTTTTTTGCTTCGCTTACTCCGTTAGTCGGATACAGATTAACCGAGAGACTATCTGTGGGCGGAGGGGTTAATTTTACATATTACAAAACACGCCTTTACGAAGAGCAGATATACGCAGGTATTGCTTGGGCACGATTGGGATTGTTCAACGGCTTGTTTGCTTGTGCCGAGATTAATCAAGTGAATGCGCCAATTTATTCCTTCGGAGGAATGCAAAGAGAAACCTTTCCCTTGGTATTGGCAGGCGGAGGAATATCGCAGGGTATTGGACACGGATTAGGAACGTATTTCCAAATCATGTACGACTTTACAGAAGAAGAGCGGTCACCTTATGGACCGCTCGTCATTCGTGGAGGAATACTTATTCCGTTAGGACCAAAGAAATAATTACATTCCCAATTTCACCGCAATTTCTTTTGGAATTGCGTCTTTGTGAACGATCATACAAATTGTTTTGAAACGGAAGTATGATGACGAAATGTATTGGAACCCGCCATTGGCAAGGCCTTCTGTACCCCAAGAGTTTTTCACTAAATAATACGAATTTCCTTTGTCGTCTTTTGCTGTTCCGGTAATGTGCATCAAGTGGTCGTCTGTAGTTTCGTATGTATCAAATGCTTCTTGTCTTTTCGCTTGATCAATTTTCGGCTCGTCTTGAAAGTTTTCTACGTATGCGAATCCTTTTCTAGCGTCGAATGTTTCTTCGCTCACGTCGGCATCCCAAGCGATGGTGAATCCTTTTCCAAGCGCAAAATCTGCAACGCGCTGAAACTCATCAAGAGGAAGGTTGTAATAAGATTTTTTCGACCAGTTGTCTGGAACTTCCAACACGAACGAAGAATAAAATGGATGGTGAGAGAAAGAAGTTAAGCACACGTATTCTTTTGCGTTAATCTTCATAGCATCGCGGAATGAAGCGGGAGTGTATGATACTCCATTGAATTTGAATTCTCTTGGAGTTTCTCCAATTTCGTTGTTCAACACTTCAATTACACTTTTTTGATAACTGTTGTTTGGATTTTTCATACCCTCATTCACAATGTATGTTAACTTCTCGTCGAGCGCAGTGTGGTCATATTCTGTTGTGCCTTCAACGATTCCTGAAAACGTTTCTTCCGGAACAATGCCATATTCTTCTATTATTGAAAGTACATCGTGACTTAATCCGCCCGGACCAAATTGTTGTTTGCCTTGAAAGCGCACATAGCTCTCGGCTTTCTTTGGATAGGTCAATCGCACGTTGTACATTTCTGAAAGGTCAACGGCTTTGTTTCCTTTGCGAATAATTTCAGATTCGATGAATGAAGTAGTAGCGAAACTCCAACAAGTACCTGTCTTGCATTGATTTTCTACCTTACCGTGTGCGTTGTTTTTAACAATAGTGAATTGTTGCGCAGAAGCTGTAACGGATGCTGCTAAAACGACGAAAGAAAAAAGAATTGATTTTTTCACGACAAATAATTTTTGGAAAGTTAAGGAGATTGTCATCTTTGTAAAAACAAAAACGCATGAAAAAAATTGCAGTAGTCTGCGGCGGATATAGCGGTGAATCGGTAGTTTCTATGCGCAGCGCGAAGATGGTGATGGAGAACATAGACCGTTCGAAGTTCGAGCCAACGCAGATTGTGATTGAAGAAAATCGTTGGTATGCGTTGGTGAATGAAGTTGAAATTCCTGTCGATAGAAATGATTTTTCGGTAGTTATTGATGGGACGAAAGTCACGTTCGACGCGGTGTTCATGATGGTTCACGGGACTCCGGGAGAAAACGGATTGTTGCAAGGATATTTCGATACGATTGGAATGAAGTACACGACGGGCGATGTGTTGAACATGGCCTTAACGTTTAACAAAAAAGCAACCACCCGCACGTTAGGCGCTATGGGTTATCGCGTTGCGCGATCGATTGTTGTTCGAAAGGAAGAGGTGATTACAGCAGCAGAAGTTGTTGCGAATGTAGGATTACCTTGTTTCATCAAACCGAATTGTGGAGGAAGTTCAATTGGAACATCGCGCGTGAATAAGTTGGAAGAAGTCATGGACGCGATTTCCCGCGCTAGAAACGAAGACGAAGATATTATTGTTGAAGAATTTATTTCAGGAAGGGAAGTCACGTGTGGGGTTATTGTCATGAACGGAAAACCAACAGCTTTGCCGATTACAGAGATAGTGAGTGAGACTGAATTTTTCGATTTTCAAGCGAAGTACGAAGGGAAAAGTCAGGAAATTACACCTGCTCCGATCAGTGAATTTCACTACGCGCGTGTACAAGAATTGTCTGCTCGCATATACACCGATTTGAATTGCGGCGGAATGATTCGCGTAGACTTTTTGTTACCCGACGAAGAACCTTGTGTTATTGAAGTGAACACCGTTCCGGGATTCAGCGCAGCTTCTATTATTCCTCAGCAGGCGGCAGCAATGGGAATGGGTAAGATGGAGTTGATTTCAGCCGTACTGGCTTCAATCACTGCGTGATCAATCTTTCAGATCAATCACTGCGTGATCAATTCTTCGAATCAATCGCTTTGCGATCAATCGTTCCGATTAATCCGTAGGATTGATCACCGAAGGTGATTGATTGCGTAGCAATTGATCTGACGTAGTCAGATTTAGAAGTATTTATTCAAGGAAACCACCTTCCTTACCGCTTCATGCAAATCTGCAATTGGAATACGCTCCTGTTGCATGCTGTCGCGGTGACGAATGGTTACGCAATTGTCTTCCAAGGTTTCGTTATCTACTGTAACGCAGATAGGCGTTCCAATAGCGTCTTGTCTTCTGTATCTGCGGCCAATAGCGTCTTTGTCGTCGTATTGCAAGTTGAAATCTAACTTCAACAGATCTACAATCTCTTTTGCTTTTTCTGGAAGTCCGTCTTTCTTCACCAACGGCAATACCGCCACTTTCACAGGAGCCAAGGCTGCTGGAATGCGAAGAACAGTGCGCTCACTTCCATCTTCCAACTTCTCTTCCACAAATGAACTAGACAATACAGCCAAGAACATGCGGTCTAATCCGATAGAGGTTTCAATGACATACGGAACAAAACTTTCGTTCGTTTCCGGATCGAAATATCGCAACTTCTTCCCACTGAATTCTTCATGTTTTTTCAAATCGAAATCGGTGCGAGAATGTATTCCTTCCAACTCTTTGAATCCCATTGGGAAATTGAACTCAATGTCGCAAGCCGCATTGGCGTAGTGCGCCAGCTTCAAGTGATCGTGGAATTTATAATTGTCTTCACCCAATCCTAAGGCGTTGTGCCACTTAATACGTTCGTTCTTCCAGTAGTTGTACCACTCCATTTCAGTACCCGGCTTCACGAAATATTGCATCTCCATTTGTTCGAATTCACGCATGCGGAAAATAAATTGACGTGCAATGATTTCATTGCGAAACGCCTTTCCAATTTGTGCAATTCCGAATGGAAGTTTCATTCTTCCTGTCTTCTGAACGTTCAAGAAATTCACGAAAATTCCTTGAGCCGTTTCCGGACGTAAGTATATAATTCCAGCATCGCCGCTTACCGCGCCGAGCTCTGTTTTGAACATGAGGTTAAACTGACGAACATCTGTCCAGTTGCGCGATCCAGTCTCTGGATCTGCAATTTCGCAGTCTTCAATCAATTGCTTTAATCCTTCTAAATCGCTTTCTTCTAAAGCGACTTTCATACGCGTTTTCACCGCGTCTATTTTTTCTTGAGCACGAAGGACATTCGGATTGGTTGCGCGGAATTGTTCTTCATCGAACGCATCTCCGAAACGGTTCTTCGCTTTCTCTATTTCTTTGGTGATTTTCGCTTCGCTTTTCGCCATGTAGTCTTCCAACAACACATCGGCACGGTAGCGTTTCTTACTGTCTTTATTATCAATCAACGGATCGTTAAAAGCATCTACATGTCCGCTTGCTTTCCAAGTGGTCGGATGCATGAATATGGAAGCATCAATTCCCACAATGTTTTGGTGCATGCGCGTCATGGCGGTCCACCAGTAGTTCTTGATGTTGTTTTTCAATTCAACACCCAACTGACCGTAGTCATAGGCGGCCGAAAGGCCATCGTAAATTTCAGAGGAAGGAAATACAAATCCGTATTCCTTTGCGTGCGAGATTACCGCTTTTAATTTGTCTTCTTGTGCTGCCATAACGGCTGCAAAGATAGGACAGAATGCTTCGCGAATGTCTTTGTAAAAGGTAAGAGAAGTTAAGAGAGGGTAAGAGAAGGGAAGATAAAAAACGAAGTTCCAATTATGAAGTAGGAATTACGAAGTAGGAATAAAATCTTCGATTTTCCAATTACAAAGTTTCAAGGATTCTGTGCAACTCTTCCGCTAAAGGCAGTTCCGGATTAGAGTAAGTCTCGATATTTTTCACTCGATCTAAAGGTGCCATCTTGAAAATGTGATTCATTCCTTCAATAACAATAAGCTCCGAATTTAGCGGGCATGCTTGGTGAAGCAATTCTGCGTCTTTCACTTGAACCTGAAGGTCTGTG
>JBJOON010000084.1:0-7981 GCA_046051235.1 Bacteroidota bacterium | reverse complement strand
AACGACTTTTGCTGGGGCCGGAGATGTTTTCGGAGAGCTCAACGATCTTCATTTAAACAGAATAAAATACTCCGTCGGCACGGGACTGCGCTTTGTAGTCAATCCTCAAGAAAAACTAAATGTTCGCCTCGATTACGCCTACGGCCGAGAAGGCGGCTACTTCTATTTCATGGTCGCTGAGGCGTTTTAATTCAGCCATTCGTTGCTCCGCAACATTCTTCCCTTCTCTTCCCCTCTCTTAACTTTTCTTATCTCGTCTTTAATAGACATTCGCGAAGCATTCGTCGAAGAGATTCGTTTCTCCGCAACAGAAACTGCAAAAGAACTAAATTTCAAAAGATTTCTTTATCGCCTCTAGCGTGGGAAGTTGATTGCTAAATTCATCAGGTAGTTCTTTAGACGTAGTATAGCTCGAGACACCAATGGGATAATTACTTTTTTTTCAATGAATATTCAACAACAGTTCTGTTCTTCGATTTGCAGATAATAATTCCAACTGAATCATTCTCATGAGGCAAACGAACTTTATCATTTAATACAGCTAAATAAAATTCCATCTTTCCTTTATACTCTGGGATGAATTCACCAATTTTAAGTTCAATCGCAACCAAACATTGCAGTGTTCTATGAAATAGCAAGAGATCTATGAAATACTCGTTTCCCTCCAATTGAATTTTGAATTGACTTCCAATAAATGAAAATTGATTCCCCATTTCAAGAAGAAATTTTTGGACATTATTTATTAGACCAAGTTCAAGTTCTCTCTCTGAATGATTATTATCTAACTGAAGGAAGTCAAAGAGGTATTTGTCCTTTAAGTTTATTGATTCTACAGATGGATGATTCGAGAAACTCGATTGAGCGTGCTGAATATTTAAGTGAGTGTTGTTTTCAATCTCTCTCAACAATTGCTTTTTTGTCCATCGTTCAGAATGACATTTTTCAATGTAGAAGTACCTACCTGCAACATCTTTAATCTGCTTTAATATTATGACATTATGCGTCCATGGAATTTCTCGTACCAACGGTACGAGATTTTCAATTTGATAATAATTGTTGTAAAACTGGGACATGAGCCAAAGATTAGAAGCTGAAAGCCCAGTTGATTTGGGGAATTCTTGAAGAAGTTCATCTGATAATTTTCTGACAACATTCTTACCCCAACCCAATTTCTGCTTTTCGGAAATGGCTTTTCCAATTTCCCAGTACAATTCAATAAGTTGAATATTCACCTCACGCATGGCAGCATATTGCGCCTTGCGTATTTTAAGTTTGACTTCCTCAAAGAAAGGTGTAAGAAGTTTTGCGTCCATGATGCAAAATTCCAAAGCAGACCTCGCATAAACACCAACATTTATATGCAGGTTATATGCTGTTTATTCGGAGGAACCACATTGGAACTTCGTTATTGGAAAATCGAAGATTTTATTCCTCCCGATAGCTATCGAGATCATAACTCCTACTGCGTAATTAAATCGTCGAAGACATTCGCCAACGGCATTCGCGAAGCATTCCTCGAAGAGATTCGTTACTTCGTAACATTAGTCGTAGACATTCGCCAGCGGCATTCGCGAAGCATTCGTCCATAGGACATTCGTTACTTCGTAACATTAGCTGCCTTCCCAACTCCCTTCTGCCCGGCATAAACCCGCATAACTAAATCAAAATTTAATTTCTAACCTATTTACTTTTAAATGTTCGCATGAGCACTTTCTTGCAAATAAAAGTGAATTACAAAAGCGATGAAACAAGAAAAAATAAATACAAGGAAAAATAAAAACAAGGAAAAACAAATACGAGGAAACTCTTAAACAAATTAAAAAAACTAAAAAAGGAACCCAACGAAGAGTTCCTTTAATTCTTTTACTTGATTACATTTCTACGAGAGAAAGAGGCTTTACCAAGTCTATGTGATACAAATATAATCAGAAATTAAGAAATTGACAAACGAGTATGAAAATTGAATTACGAAGTAAATATTTATCTAGGCCAAGATATAACCGTTTTCTAATAGCCACCGCCAACAAGAAAGACAGAGCAAAAAGGCTTTACAACGCAAATATTCGTTTGGCCCAAGCTTTCCATCCGCTATTAAGCCAATTCGAAGTAATCCTGAGAAATTCATTAAACACTGTTTTATATGCACACTTCAGAGACACCGATTGGATAATCAATCAAAAGAATGGATTCATGGGAGACAACTCGCTCAGAAACTCCAATTACTTTCTTAAATCTTCTGTTCAAAAAACAGAGATGAAACTACAACGACGAGGTATTCCCATAACAAGTGGAAAAATAATTTCAGATCAAACATTTGGATTCTGGATAGCACTCTTTCTTTCTCACCACTATTCATTAATTGGCGGAAAGTCCATTCACATCTTTCCACACAAACCTGCGCATGAAAACCGAGCGAGCATTTATGACAAGTTAGATAAAATAAAAGACTTCAGAAACAGAGTTAATCATTGTGAACCCATCTGCTTTAATGGACAAACTATTGATTGCTCAGACGCATTAAAAATCAGAGCAACCATATATACTTTAGTCGAATGGATTGACCCAAATCTCATCCCTTTCTTTGAAGATATAGATAACATTCAAAGTAAGGCTGATCAAATTTTGAAAATATAAATACACCTCGAAGAAGATCATCTCTATCATTTCATCTGGAGGGCATTCACTGACGACCATTAGGGTCAAACAGTGAAACACAAATTTCACTACGAATAACTGCGTATTTTTATCAGAGGTCTCATTGTGACTAGACTCGAGTCACACCCCAAAGACATTTCGTAAAACGCTTGAACAGTAATCCTTCCAGATTTTCTCAATATTGAATTGAATCACTCCCACGCTGCCTGTGAAAACCATTCTGTTGTTCTACAGATGTACAAAAAAATTTTGAAGGTCTACATTAGACCCGATTAAACACTAGACACTTTTGAAATTAATCGAAAACACAAAAATCTTCGATTTAGGGCGAAATTATAAAATATCAGCTGCACTTAAAGAATTACAATAAAAATGATTTGATATGGAAAATAAGAAAACAAAATTGCACTTAAGAACATCGGTAATAATAATGTGCATTTTCATAGCCGCGTTAATCTGTTTTAATTTCTGTTGGTCCAACCCACCAGCGCAAATTTCTGATGGCCTTATTGCTCTTGTCGCTTTCTTGACTGTTCTGGTCTTAAGTGAAACTTTTGATAATTTTTCGATTTTCCAACTCGTTTCCCTCTCAAGAAACGTAAAGGAAACCACGAGTAAAAATCAAGAACTAACAAAGGAAAATATGGAATTAAGAAATCAAATTATTTCAATTTCTACAAGCATCAATCAAAAGCAAATAAACTCAACCTTTATATTAAGTGACGAACTCGCTAAAATGTTATCTGTAAGACAAGCAGATGAACCCGAAAAACAACAAAAGCAAATAGAAACTGAACAAGAAGCTGAACAAGAAACAGTAAATTCAACAAAATCAAATCCTTTAACCCAGGAAACAACCGCAAGCCGTTTCATCAATCCCAGACGATATGAAGTAATTGCTCTTCCTAAATTTTTAGCTGAAGAAGGACTTAGTCAATTTTCAATTATTCGTGACGCTAAATTCACGAATCAATTTCAACAAATTGACCCCGTCAGTGAATTCAGTCCAATATTTGACGGGTACATTAAGACCATAGACACTGAAATTTTCATTGAAATGAAAATTAAAAATCGCAGTATGATATTGCTGCGTGAAAGGATTTATTTGATGCTAAGCAAAATCAATTATTACAGAAATATCAAAAGAATAAACGCCTATTTGTTTCTTGTTTTAATAATAAGACCCGGAGATGAGGAGCATAATGAACTACACCTTGAAAAAATAAAAAAAGAATTTGAACCTGCTATTGCAAATGGACTTTTGAGAATTAGAGAAGTTGAAATATCAATTGAAGAATACCAACAAATTCACAATGAACAATAACTCGAAAAAAAAACATATTGCAAAAATCAGTATGAGGTTAAGGATGGGGGCACTGGGTTTTTAAACTTTTATTCTAATCAAAATATCAGACTCGAATGAAGCAAAATGCTAAAACTCCTAACCTTAGAGAAACGAAAACTGATAGCTCTATTCTACCACCACAGCAAAATAAATGAATTAGAAACTCAGATTTCATTTTACAACAAATGCAGAGAAAGAAAGCAGAAAAAAAGATTACGAACAAAAAGAAGCCTCCTGTTCTTTCAGCAGACTCTTTACTGCCCAAAACTCAATTTCTTTCGCTGTATAAAATTAAACCCGCAGACTTTACAAAGACAGGAATCTTATGGGACGATTTAGTGAAAATTTACAATCATTACTCCTCTATTAAAACAAAATTACAGCACTCTGCTAAAGCCATAGTTGAAATTCTGTTCTCAATGGAGGCTCGAGAAATAGGTATTCACTCTGTAAGGTATCGAGTTAAAGATTCAAACGGACTCATCGAAAAAATCATTCGAAAAAAGTTACAGAATCCCAAAAGGAAAATTACGCTTCAGAATTATCGCAGTGAAATAACTGACTTAATTGGCATTCGAGCTTTGCATATTTTCAAAACAGACATCTACGGCATACATAACTTCCTTACAAACACGTTTACTTTAAAAGACGGAGAAACTCCAATTCATTACTACAGAGAAGGAGACGAAGAAGAATTTATTAATATTTGTAAAGACATTGGATATCAACAGGAAAAACACAAGAAAGGATATAGATCAATTCATTACGTAGTTTCCACTAACCTGACAAAAGAAAATTACTACGCTGAAATACAAGTGCGAACAATATTTGAGGAAGGCTGGAGCGAAATAGACCATAAAATACGCTATTCGTTTAAAAATTACTCAGCCACACCTTTTGACGATTCGTTAACGAGCTTGAATAGAATTGCAGGTACCGCTGACGAAATTGGTTCGACTATAAAAAAAATAGAACAAAAGGAGCAAGAAATAATTTTGAAATCTGCTACTAAGAAGCGAAAAAAATAACATGTTAGACACTGCTATAGGTCCAATAACAAATGTTTTTGATAGCACAACATTTCAAATGAATGTTACGCATATTGGAAGACATAATAAATTTCGATACAACACTTTCGAGACCGTTTCTGTTGCTACAAACAAAACTGGACATAGTTTAAACCAACTAATAAAAATCGGTTTAAGAGTTAGCTGCCATGTCAGACACAGAGACATTTATAACAGACTTGTAGGGGATATTTACCTTGAATAATAATAGGCTACAGTGAATTCAGTAACATTCTCACAGAATTGCCTTTGATTAACGACAACAGCTTCAGACTTTAATTGAAATTCTTCAAGAAATTAAAAGATTTACCATAATTGATTTAACTTTTATGAAGTTCTGAGAGAGATTCTGTCAAAAGGAGGTGAAAAGTATACTTAGAACTATTCCCTCATTTAGAAACTCAACTCTGATTGTCAATTTTGCACCAACAATTACCTTCTATATGTAAGGCGTCGAAAGGCCAAACCTCACCTTTATTACCCTTTCTCCCCTTCTCATCAACTCACTCCGCGGAAGAAATATTTGCTACTTTCTATTTTATCGAACGTATTGACATTAGCACATCTCCAATTACGCTGTCAAAAGATTCATTATTAAAACTGTCGCGTATAAGACACCGACGGTATAATCGGAAAAATACTCAGCTGATAAAGCTTAATGCGTTGGTCGGCTCTGTCTACTCGGTAAAACAAATAGAATGGATTCTGCCTGTTGTAGGCATTGAAAATACTGATATTCCAAGTTCTGCTTCCGTTCATTAACTGCTTGGTGAAATTAATGGCTAAATCCAATTTGTGATAAGCAGGCATGCGCGAGCTATTTCTACCGTTGTAAATCTGTGCAGTGGGGAAAGATGAATACATCGGCTCGTCAGCCTGGGGGTTATTTTGATAGTTGAAATAATTGAATGCGCCATACTGCTGCTGCGCCAAGGTAACCGGACTGCCGGTGCTGTACATCCAAGTTGCGGAAATGGAAATATTCTCATTGATTTCATGGTTGATTACCGCGGTGGCCACATGGGTTCGGTCGTACCGAAAAGGAAACCAATTCCCATTGTTGAGACTATTAAATCTCCGGTCGTTTCTAGAGAGTGTATAGGAACACCAGCCCGTTGTGCGTCCATGCAATTTTTGAAGTTGAAGATCAATTCCTGCTACTCGACCAATGCCTCCGTTTGTTACTTTATCTGTGATACTTTCATCATTGGAAAAAAAACTAACTCCTTCCTGATACTCGACAAGGTTTGTGTACTTCTTCAAATAGAACTCTGCCGACCAATCCCATTTCTTATCCTCTGAAAGCGTGCCGCCCAATCCCACGGCTACTTGCATACAATTGCTTGGTGGCAACGCGCTCGTAGCAGGAATCCACAAATCAGAAGGTAGTCCCGCACCATTGCTGCTGAGCAAATGCGTGTATTGTTTCATGGTCACGAATGATCCCTTCACCACACTTCGTCTGCCCAGTTTTCTTCGCGCTAATAAACGAGGCTGAACAGAATAGAACGACTTACGTTGAATGTTATAATTCGAAAGATGAACTCCAACAGAAAATCCTGTTTTCTCGCCCAACTTAATGTTGTCTTCTACATACGCGACATTCTCAAACCCCAGTAAGTTATTTTCTCGCTGACTACCTTCTATACTTGTCCCTGCATTTGGACCGGTGTACTTAATTTTCCCTTGGTTGAATTGGTGAAGAATAGCGTTTACACCGAATTGAAGTGAATGTCTTTCATTTACTTGAAGAAAAAAATCTTGTTTCACCAGCAAATCAGTTACTCCAGAAGTAAACTGTATTCGCGTTTTCTCGCCGTAGTCATTGCTTCCATACGGTGCTTGCTGACCGCTCACATTGTTGTTGTAGGCATAGCGTGTAAAAGCAAGTGTGGTGTTGCCAAACATTTTTGAAGAAAAAACGTGATTGAGTCGCACGGATGCCATTTGGTTACCCCAAGCAATATTGCTTAAGAACTTCGAAGAGTATTCACTCGGATTCACCGCCTTGTTATTGCTGTTTATAAATATGCGATCCCTGCCCGCGTAGACAGTTACGTAGAGGCGCTGCTTGGCATTCAAAAGCGTATTTACTTTTCCATATAAATCAAAAAAGGTATAACCAGTTTGCACTTCCCCTTGGCTACCCATAAGCGCTGCCACGCGCGTGAGTAAATCGAAGTTACACCGACGCAGTGAGAAAAAATAGGAAGAAGTATCCTGCTTAATCGGCCATTGAAGATTTAGTTTCATGGCCAAAGTACCCACAGCATATTCGCCTTGTCGCTTTTTCATGTTTCCATCCTTCATTCGTATATCCAATACGGAAGACAGACGACCACCGTATCTCGCGGGGAAAGCACCTTTGTAGAGTTCTACATTTTTAATGGCACTCGCATCAAACGTCGAGAGAAATCCACCGATGTGATTGACGTTGTAAAGCGGGACATCGTCGAGCAAGTACAAATTCTGATCGGGGCTTCCACCTCTTACATTAATTCCTGATGTCCCTTCCTTTCCGCCTTGCACGCCCGCCATTAGTTGGAATACTCGCATCACATCGGCCTCACCGAAAAGAGAAGGCATCTTTTTCAATTGGTCAATAGGCACAGTGAGCTGACTCATTCGATTCGTTAGCGTGGGATCGTTATTGTCTGTAATCACAACCGCCTTTGTCATATTGTTGTCTACCGCAAGCAATATTTCTATCGGGCCATTAGGTAGTGAATCAATTTTGAATCGCTGAGCTTGATAACCTACGAAACGCGCAACCAATGTATCGTTCTCACATTGAGGTAACGTAATGGTGAAGAACCCGAAGTTGTTCGTGCTTGTTCCAAGCGTAAACGATGCGTTGGAAATGGATACCCCAATAATAGATTCTTTGGTAGTAGCATCTTTGACATAACCGTGA
>JBJOON010000083.1:0-18948 GCA_046051235.1 Bacteroidota bacterium | reverse complement strand
TTGGTTGGAAAAGAGTTTGTGATGCCACGCATTCAAAAATGCATTGATACTTTAGGTTAAATGAAAATTCAATTGAACAACATACAGGTTCGTGCGCACCACGGATGCTGGAAGGAAGAGGAAGTGATAGGTGGAGATTACCGTGTAGATGTTTGGTTGGAAGGGAATTTTGAAGTGTCAGCTGAAACAGATGACCTAGAAAAAACCATCGATTACGTTGCGGTGAAGGAATTGGTTTATGCTGAAATGAAAGTCCGCGCGAAGCTTATCGAAACCGTTCTTGTGCGCATGCACACAGCTATGAAATCGAAATTCCCGAATGCTCATTCGGTTGGAATTCGATTGACAAAGATTAACGCTCCTATGGGACACCAAGTGGAAAGCGTTAGTGTGGAAATGGAAGGCTAAACGAATTTGTTCGCAACAAGGTATTCTGCAATTTGAACAGCGTTTGTAGCTGCTCCCTTTCGAAGATTATCGCTCACTATCCAACAATTCAAGGTGTTCGCTTGCGACTCATCTAAACGTATTCGTCCAACAAATACTTGATCACTTTCCGCTGCGTGAATCAATGGCATTGGATACAACTTTTGTTCAATATCGTCTACAACTTCAACACCAGGAAATGCGCTCAACACTTCTTTGACTTTCGCCAAATCTGGTGTTCTTTCAAATTCAATATTAACCGATTCTGAATGTCCGCCCATAACCGGAACACGCACCGCGGTAGCGGTAACAGCAATTGAATCGTCTCCCATAATTTTCTTAGTCTCGAGAATCATCTTCATCTCTTCCTTGGTGTAGCCGTTCGATTGGAATACATCAATTTGAGGAATGAGATTCATGTCTATGGTGTGCGCATATGCCATTTCGCCTTCCTTTCCAACACGCTCATTCATCAACTGATCTACAGCAACTTTTCCTGTTCCTGTCACGCTTTGGTAAGTTGAAACCACTACTCGCTTAATCTTGTACAAGTCATGAAGCGGCTTCAAGACCATTACCATTTGAATGGTGCTGCAGTTTGGATTTGCGATAATCTTGTTATGCGCATTTATGCTGTTTGCGTTGATCTCTGGCACTACCAAAGGAATACCTTCAGCCATTCGCCATGCACTGCTGTTGTCTATGACAACACATCCCGTGGCCGCGAATTTCGGCGCCCACTCTAAACTGGTTTCACCTCCGGCAGAAAACAAGGCAATATCCGGAGAAGCAGCAAATGCGGTAGCTAGAGATACTACTGACCATTCTTTTCCACAACAAGAAACGGTTTGTCCAACGCTCTTTTCAGAGGCAACTGGAATGATTTCATCGTAAGGAAATTTACGTTCTTCAAGAATTTGAAGCATCTTCTTTCCAACCAATCCCGTAGCACCTACAACTGCAATTCGCATACATATGTTTTTCACGAAATTACTACTTGTGCATTTTAGTTTCGATAGAATAATCACAAAACATTTATCATGCACTACAAAAAATTAATCCCCCTTGTTTTTGCCCTTTCTTCATGCACTTCACTACCCGCTCAAGTCAATGAAAATTTCAGCGACGGCGACTTTATTCTCAATCCGGCATGGAACGGTTCCAATGCTGAATTCATTGTCAATGCCACCAAAGAACTTCAACTAAACAACGTTGTTGGCGGACAAAGTCAACTTTCAACTTCGTCTGTTAATACTTCCTTAGACAATAAGGAATGGCGAATTTCAGTGAAGCAGACCTTCTCTGGAAGCGACAACAATCACTCTAGAATTTATTTGGTTTCAAATGGTTCAAACCTTTCGTTTGCTAATGCAACGGCAGGTTCAAGCAACACCGGCTACTTTCTAAAACTCGGTGAAGCTGGTTCTACAGATGCTATCAAGTTTTTCCGAGACGACGGTCCGCTTGGCACGGTTGAATTAGCCGCTGGAACAGCGGGATTAATCGCTTCTTCCTTCAACATAAATATTCAAGTCTTAAGAGACAATGTGGGAAATTGGAACATTCAGGTTGACCCCTCAGGCGGAACAAACTTCAGCAGTGAAATTTCATTTTTCGAAAACACGTATACCCAGACAGCCTTCCTTGGCGTGAGTTGTATCTACACTGCATCGAACGCTACGAAGTTCTATTTCGATAATGTCTACTTCGGAAATCCAATTATTCCCGTTGCGCCGAACACACCGAATGTTCGTTCGGTTGTGTTCAATGAACTATATTTAGATACTACTCCTTCTAACGGACTACCCGATGCCGAATACATTGAGCTTTTCAATGCCGATAGTGTCTCATTTGAATTATCTGGATGGAAGTTGGTGAATTCTACCACTGTAAAAACTCTTCCTTCCTATTCACTTAACCCGAATGAATATGTCATTATCTGCGACGCGAACAACACCTGGTGGTTTCCAAATTCAATTGGAATTGCATCGCTGACAGCACTTACCAATTCAGGTGACAGCCTCTCATTGCTCGACCTGAACAACAACATCATTGACATTGTTTCATACACTGACGAGTGGTACAACAACTCAGAAAAATCTGATGGCGGTTGGAGTATAGAGCAAATCAATCCCTATAAAATCTGTAGTGGCAAATTGAACTGGTCGGCATCGAATAATGTCATTGGAGGAACTCCCGGAATTCAGAACAGCATCTTTAACATCACGCCGGACAACGCAGGTCCGCAATTACTCAATTGGAATTTGAATCAAGCCAATCAGCTTACCCTTCAATTCAACGAGAACATTAATCCTGATAATTCAAGTGGCTTTTCTTGCAGCAATGCTCAGATTTCAAATGTTCAATATTCAGCAGGAAATACAGTCGCAGTCATAACGTTCATGTCTAACCTTCAACCCGAAACAACCTATACACTTTCGCAATCGAATCTTCAAGATTGTGAAGGCAATTCTTCAAGTATTTCATTCGATATTTATCTAGGAAAAACACCTGAAATCGGAGATCTCATACTCACTGAAATTCTAGCCGATCCTGATCCTGTTGTTCAAGGCATACCTTCCGAGTTTATTGAACTATTCAACAAGAGTTCACATACGTTAGAACTAAAAGGGCTTGCCATAAACAGCAGCGTATTTGAAGGAAATCAATTGCTGCTTCCAAATGAATACTTGATATTGGGCGATGTGACTGAAAGTCTTTCGTTTCTATCCGTAACAAACAAACTTCTCATTCCTTCTTTTCCAACACTCACTAATTCAGGAATGCTTGTATCGCTAACCATGAACGGCGCGCACCTCGACAGCATTCGATACAGCGTCGATTGGTTCAACAACTCGTTCAAAGCTAACGGCGGATGGTCGCTTGAATTGGTGAATCCGAATTTGCCGTGCAGCGATGCTCGCAATTGGACGCCCTGCGAAAACGAAATGGGTAACACTCCTGGAGAACAGAATTCCGTATTCTCCAATTCGTCCGACATCGAAGTTCCTGAATTGCTCTACATTACCGCTGGAGACAGCGCCGCTGTTCTTCATTTCAGTGAACCAATAACCCTAAATGGAGATCTGTTTCAAGAAGAAAATTTAATTGGAAACTTCGTCGCTGAAAATCCTTCAACACTAATTATTCTGAATACTTCTGCACTGCTTAACTCAGAAATATTCACATATACCCTTTGCGGAATTTCAGATTGCAGCGGGAACAGCACAAACATTTCTTTTGAATGGGGATATCCAGAAAATGCTTCCTCAGAAAATCTGGTCATCAATGAAATTCTATTCAATCCGTATACGAACGGTTCCGATTTCGTTGAGCTACTGAACACTTCGTCAAATGCAGTTTGTATTCAGAATCTATCTATTGCAAATGGCTATATCAACGCAGGTTCAGAAAACGAAACAGCAACGTTAGAAGGACGAATAGTTCTTCCTCATGAATTCATTGTATTCACGGAAGATGGAACTGATCTCGTCGCTTTCTATCCTTCGATTCAACCTAAAAACATCATTCGGGTAAATGCACTTCCTGCGTTCAATAACGCAAGTGGAACGTGTGTAATCTATTCCAATCTAAATGAAATCATCGATGAATTGAATTACACCGAGACTATGCACTTTCAATTGCTCAGTTCCTTCGAAGGTGTATCGCTTGAACGCCTTTCACCTGACCTTCCAACAACGCAAGAAAGCAATTGGCACAGCGCATCGGAAGCATGCGGATATGCAACTCCAGGTATATCGAATTCGCAAATCATTTCAATCGAAAACATGGACGGAGATTTTAGCCTTTCAACCCAAATATTTTCGCCAGATAACGACGGCCTCGACGACGTCATTCAATTTCATTATTCAAATTTGATATCGGGAAGTGTTGGGAATTTAACCATTTACAATGAACGCGGTATTCGTGTCAAGCGATTGATTCGAAATGAATACCTGAGTGCCAAAGGCAATGCAATTTGGGACGGACTATCTGACGAAGGGGAGCCTCTTGAAATAGGCATTTACATTGCTACCTTTGAAGCATTCAACGAAGATGGAATTCAAGTGAAACACAAACGCGACTTTACCTTAGCGAGAAAATTATGAGCCGATACTTTGTTCGCACTCCGCGCATCATTCAGCGGCTCTTTCCGAAAGTTACCTGGCGTAAAGAAAATTCTGAATCTGTCTACCTCACTTTCGACGACGGGCCTAATGCGGAAGTTACACCAGTGCTTTTGCAATTACTTCGCGAACACAACGTGCGAGCGACTTTTTTTCTTCTTGGAAAAAATGCAGAGAAATATCCTGAACTTGTCAAACTTATTCAAGAAGGAAATCACACGATTGGTTTTCATTGCAACGAACATTTGAATTCGCGAAAACTCAATCGTGTTTCGCTTCTGAAAAATTCCAAACTACCAAAGTTTTTTCCTGCTACTGTACTTTTCAGACCTCCGTATGGCAAACTAAAATTCTGGCAATACAACTTTCTGAAGAATAAGTTTCAGTTGATTGGTTGGACAGTTATGCCCGGAGACTTCGATCAAAAAATCTCGTTTCAAAAACAATTGGATCACCTAACAAAAGCAACTCCTGGAGATATCGTCGTGTTGCATGAATTGCCGAACACAATAGAATTACTTCGCAGCTATTTCCAACAAACAGAAATCAAATCTTTCGAGAAATTATAGCCCTTTTTCATTTTAGGAAAGTATTTCTTATTATTGCTATATGAACCTTAAGCAAAACCTCCTGACCCTTTTGGGGTTATTGTTCTGCCTTACATCTTGGGCGCAAACTGGAACTGTAAAATTTTCAGGCAAAGTCATCGATGCGCAATCGCAGAAACCGCTAGGCGCTGTATTGGTATACTTCGAAAACACTTCTTATGGAATGAGTTCCATTGGGAATTACACCCTCATTGCAGCCTACTTAACCCATCAGACCTTCAAGAAAGAAATTAGTTTAACGGGCAACCAAGAGTTCAATTTTGAATTAAACTCCAATGATGGACAAATGAATTTGGTTGTTATTTCTGCAGGAAGATATGAGCAAAACATCGGCGAAGTAACGGTTAGCATGGAGGTTATTCAACCTAAACTAATTGAAGATAAAAACGCTGTAAACATTGACGAGATTTTGCAGCAAACTCCAGGTGTTGCAATTGTTGATGATGAGCCACAAATTCGCAGCGGAAGTGGCTACAGTTTCGGTGCAGGAAGTCGCGTTCAAGTATTGGTAGATAATATTCCAATTCTCAGTGGCGACGCTGGAAAACCGAGCTGGGGCTTCCTTCCAACCGAAAATGTTTCTCAAGTTGAAATTATCAAAGGCGCGAGCAGCGTGTTGTATGGAAGTTCGGCATTGAGCGGGGTTATCAATTTCAGAACAGCATATCCCACATCAAAACCAAAAACAAAAATTTCCGTTTACCACGGTTTTTATTCAAAGCCACAAACCGATTCTGCAGTTTATTGGAATAGACAAGGAATGAAAAGCGGAATCAATTTTCTTCATTCCGAAAAATTCGGGAAACTCGATTTCGTATTTGCTTCAAGCATGCAATACGACGACGGACATTTAGGCCCGATAAAAGACACTGCCGACGGAAGTTTTTCAATCGGCAATTACAACCCCCTGAATGTTGATCGATACAATGCAGGAAATCGTGCCCGTCTAAACCTTAATCTTCGCTATCGCTTAACCGATAGGCTTTACATTGGACTTGCTGGAATTTATTCTACGAGTATCTCATTGGCTACATTAATCTGGGGCAATAGCACAACAGGTTTGTACGACGCTTATGCAGGCAGCGCTACACGCACTGTTCAACAACTTTATACCGTTGACCCATCTGTTCAATACACGAGCAAAAAAGGAGTGGTTCATTCCTTGAAAACGAGATGGCAGTCACTAGACAACAACAACGATAACAATCAAGGAAACTTCTCGGACGTTTTCTATACCGAATACCAAGTTCAAAAAAATTGGGAGTTGAACAAGATTAAAAATCTAACTACAACTGCAGGAGTCGTAAATACACAGACGGATGCCAGAGGTGAATTATTTTTGGGCGGAAACGAAGACGGAAAGAACAAAGCAAGGAATACTGCTGCCTATTTTCAAATCGATAAAAAAGTGGGAGAAAGACTGAACCTTTCCGGAGGTGTCCGTTACGAGCAATTTGTTTTGAATTCAGAAAAAAATGGAAAGCCTGTATTTCGCGCAGGAGCGAATTACAAATTCGGACAAGCCTCTTACGTGCGTGCTTCTTACGGACAAGGGTACCGTTTCCCAAGTATTGCAGAGAAGTTCATTGTAACCGGACTTGGTGCAATTCAAGTATTTGCGAATCCAGATCTAAAACCCGAGACTTCATACAACGCGGAAATCGGAATCAAGCAAGGATTCAAAATTGGAGAGTTCAAAGGTTTTATTGACCTTGCTGTATTCCAACAAGAATTTAGAAATTTCATTGAATTCACTTTCGGGCAGTGGAAGCCTGTTCCCGTTTCGGATTTAACAGCACTTACTCAGGCCATCGGTTTCAAGAGCTTGAACACTGGGGGCGCGAAAGTGCAAGGAGCAGAAGTGAGTGTACTTGGAACTGGAACAATTCGCAAAATTCGCTTTGATGTATTGGCGGGGTACACCTATACCAAGCCTGTTAGCACAACACCTGACTATGTTTACGCTCAAACCGTTCAAACACCGGGAACTATTGTTATTGGCGAATTTGCACAGGCTTCCTATCAAACTACTGGTGAAAATATTTCAAACAACATCCTTAAATATCGAATGCAACATTTGATTCGCATTGATGTTGGCGCAACAAAAGGGAATTTCAATTCTGGAATCAGCTTCCGAGCAAATTCTCATATGCAAAACATTGACAAAGCTTTTTCTCAATTAGAAAATTACTTTCCGACTGAATTCAACCCAGGAATTAATTCTTGGAGAGCGAATAAGACGAAAGGAGATTATGTATTCGACGCTCGTGTAGGTTATACATTTTCCGAAAAACACAAAATCGCCTTTATCGTAAACAACGTACTTAATCGCGAATACGCTATTCGTCCGCTTGCCATTGAAGAACCTCGGGTTAACATGTTGCAATACACCTTAAGTTTGTAGCATGAAAGGACTTGGTATTATTCCCGCACGATTCGGAAGCACACGTTTTCCTGGAAAGCCACTTGTTGAAATCAATGGGAAATCGATGATTCGCAGAGTCATTGACCAAGCTAAAAAATGTCAGTCGCTAAAAGATGTCTGGGTTGCTACAGATGACGAGCGCATATTCCGGCATGTTGAAGAATACGGATGCAAAGCATTTTACACTTCTGAAAATTGTAACAGCGGAACCGAGCGAATCTGCGAACTTCTGCCTAACATACACGAACAATTTGATTTTGTTTTGAATATTCAAGGCGATGAACCCTTTGTTCATGTTGAATCCTTGGAAGAACTTACGAATGCCCTTATTGCTTCGAAATCAGATATAGCAACATTGGCCGTACAAATGGAGAACCGCGATGAGGCAAATGACCCAAACCGCGTAAAAGTTGTATTCAGTATTTCCGGAAGAGCCATGTACTTTTCTAGATCAACCATTCCATTTGCACGAAACGGTGAGCCAGATTACTTTAAGCATCTCGGAGTTTATGCATACACGACGAATGCGCTTCAGCAAATAAAAAATCTGCAAGCTTCTGCATTGGAGTTAACCGAATCGCTCGAGCAACTTCGTTGGTTGGAGCACGATCTAACTATTTCCGTAGTATTAACTTCACATGACTCAACAGGAGTAGACACTCCAGAAGATTTAGTGAAATATCAAGCGTAGGCTTGTAAGACCAATAAAAATCCGTAATTTCGCATTATGCAGTTCGAAAACCTAATCAAAGATTTATTGTATTCCAACGATTGCGTGGTTCTCCCCGGTTTGGGCGGATTCATCGCAAAATACAAGGGTGCTACTTTGAATACGAGCTTGCATACCATTTACCCTCCTCAAAAAACAATTGGATTCAATCCACAAATCAAAGAGAACGACGGCCTGTTGGTTTCTGCTCTTTGCGCATTGAACAACTGTTCTTATTCAGAAGGAAAAGCTGAACTAGACGCATGGGTAAAGGAACAAACGAACACTTTGCTTCGCGGAGAAAAGCTTTCATGGAAGGGTATTGGAATCTTGTTTCAAGATCGTCTTGGGAAAATTCAATTCATTCCAGATAACAAAGGAAATTTTTCGGTTGAATCATTAGGATTAGAAAAGATTATTCTTGTTCCTGTTGAACGTGAAATTCAGGAGCCAGCTACGGTTGAAGTCTCTGTTTTAGAAAAACGCGCAGCCCAAGGATCAAAATGGATTTGGAAAGCTGCTGCAGTTTTAGCCCTACCTATTCTAGGTGTTGGTATTTTCGCTCTTTCCCAAAAGATTGAATCAACAGACTGGCAGTATGCCTCGTTCAAATTGTTGGGAACAAAGAGTCGCATAGCATCTTATACTCCCGTCACTTCGCGTGGCATTACAACCTACACGGTTACCGAAGAGTCAGAAATTATTTCAACTACAGCAGTTATTGATTCAATGGAAGTTGTGCCACCGAGAGCAGAAAATCCTGAGGTTGTTTCAAACAATAATAAGAAATATGAAATTATTGTTGGTGCTTTCGCAGTATCTGACAACGCGAAGCGAATGGTTATAGAGTTGAAAAAGAAAGGATTCAACGCAAGTCTATCTTCTAAGAAAGGTAACCTGCAGTTGGTGTCATCAGGAAGCGTTGATAATTATGAAGAAGCTCTTCATGAATTAGATCAAGCAAAAACTGAGATTAGTTCTTCGTCTTGGTTAAAAGAAAATTAACACTTCATTTAGATTCGTTTCGCTCGTTTTGTTTTTGTTTTGGATTCCAATCAAAATCTAACTATGCGCATCGGAGAACGTATCAAAAACAGAGCAAAAGATTTGCGTCTTGGACCAACTGAATTGGCTAAGATCATCAACACATCTAAGCAGAATGTTTATGGCATCTACAGAAGGGATTCTGTCGATTCGAAGTTGTTATTCGATTTATCGAAAGCTTTAGACACCGACTTCTTTTCGCTCTACTCGAAAATACTTTCAAGTGGATCTTCTTTGGAAGAAGCAAGTGAAATTCGCGCAGAAAGCTTAGAGAACGATATTGTTGCCGTGAAAAAAGAATTGACAGACCTTCGTGAGAAGTATGCTCTTCTTCGCGCCTTATTCGAAGCGAAAACTGGAGAGAAAATTCCAGAATTCTAATCTTGACTTACCTTTGGCTTCATGAATTATGAAGCGGTAATATTCGATTTCGGAGGAGTTCTATTTGAGATAGACTACAATGCTCCCGCACGTGAATTTGAAGCGTTAGGAATGCAAGCATTCGCTAAGGCTTACTCCCAGGCTCAACAAAATGAAATATTCGATTTGTTGGAAACGGGGAAAGTTCCTGGAGATGCATTTTACAGTTGGATTTCGTCCTATTTACCACATGCATCTCGCATGCAGTTGGAATATGCTTGGAACAGTATTTTAGTTCAACTTATTCCGGAACGTGTCGATTACATTTTCACTTTAAAAGAAAAGGGCATTCGTACATTCATTTTCAGCAACACGAATGAATTGCATGTTGAAGTTTTCGAGAAAATGATTGAAAACACTTACGGATTAGAAAAATTCAAATCGGCTTTTGAATTTGTTCACTACAGCAACGTACTTGGCATGCGGAAGCCCCACCCAGAGGCATTTCTAGAACTTTGTATGCATCACCATCTTCAACCTGAAAAAACGATTTTCATTGATGATTCCATACAACACGTGGAGGGTTCAATTAAAGCCGGATTGAAGGGATTGCACCTTCTTCCTCACCAAACTCCAGCAGAATTAATAGACCCTCTAATTTAATTTGAAGGCTTTTTTACTGATGGGTTTCATGAACGACAACGGAACTTTTTTCTTAATGCCTAATCCTTTGGCTTCAACATAACCCGATGCTTTAAGCTCTATTTGATCCTTGAACATCAGGCTCAAGGCATTGCCTAACAACCCTTCCACATCGGTAATATTCGTATAAACCTTTACATCGTACACCTTAGAAGACTTTGGTGCAAGCACAACCGGCTCTGCTAATACAAGTGATCCCGCCAAATTACCGTCGATGCGCAATTCCAAATCAGATTCGAACAACGTAATCTTATACGGATTGGGATTTTCCAAGCCAATTCGTAAAACCGCACTGACCTTGCTATTCGTTAACTCCGAAAGATCAAACTCTTCTACGCGCTTAACTTTAACATCCTTGTAAATTTCACATGATGTAAGTCCAACTATGGAATCGTCTCAATACCCTTGTAGTAGTTGAACAATCCGTAGTGCTCATTTGGAGAGTGCAATGCGTCTGTATCTAATCCAAAGCCCATTAAGACAGACTTCAAGTTCAATTCAGATTCGAACATGGCAACAATTGGAATAGACCCTCCACCTCTGGTTGGAATTGGCTTCTTACCATACGTTTTCTCCATCGCATCTGAAGCAGCCATGTATGCTTTGCTGTCTGTTGGTGTAACAACTGGTTCGCCACCGTGATGCGGACGCACTTCAACACGAACACCTGCAGGTGCAATCGCCTTGAAATGATTCGCAAACATTTCAGTGATCTGATCGGTAGTTTGATGAGGTACCAAACGCATCGAAATTTTCGCAAATGCCTTCGATGGAAGAACGGTTTTCGAACCTTCACCAATGTATCCACCCCAAATACCGTTGCAATCTAATGTTGGACGAACGCCCGTGCGCTCAATGGTGGTATATCCTTTTTCACCATACACTGCGTCAATATCTAAATCTTTCTTGTAAGCCTCTTCATCAAAAGGAGCTGCATTCAATGCTGCGCGCTCAGCCTCTGATAATTCTTGAACGCTGTCGTAAAAACCAGGAATGGTAATGTGGTTGTTCTCATCGTGAAGTGATGCAATCATCTTCGCTAGTACGTTGATCGGATTCGCCACACCACCGCCGTATACACCGCTATGTAAGTCACGATTCGAACCGGTAACTTCAACTTCAACATAACTTAAACCTCTTAAGCCGCAGTCGATACTTGGAACATCGTTCGCCAAAACACTCGTATCTGAAATCAATACCACATCTGCTTTCAAACGTTCTTTATTCGCAATGCAAAAAGGACCTAGGTTGGTTGAACCCGCTTCCTCTTCACCTTCAATCATAAACTTCACGTTACATGGAAGTGAATTCGTTTTCCACATGGCTTCAAATGCCTTCACGTGCATGAACATTTGTCCTTTGTCATCGCAAGATCCACGAGCGAAGATTGCTCCCTCTGGATGAATCTCTGTTACCTTTATTGTAGGCTCAAATGGCGGTGTGTGCCACAATTCAATTGGATCTGCTGGCTGAACATCGTAGTGTCCGTATACCAAAACCGTTGGCTTGCTCGGGTCAATTAATTTCTCTCCGTATACGATTGGGTGTCCTTCCGTAACACATACTTCTACATTATCTGCTCCTGCGTCGCGAAGATGCTTCGCCACCAAATCTGCGCATTTAGCTACTTCTTCCTTGTAGGCCATATCGGCGCTAATGCTAGGAATACGTAGTAGTTCGAACAACTCGTTTAAGAAACGATCTTTATTTTCGTTGATAAAATCTTGTGCTGCTTTCATGACATTTAATTTGTGGGCGAAAGATACGATGGAACGAAATAAAATCAGAATGAAAAACCAACGAACACGAATATCTTTGCAACAATGAGTAGCGTAAATTTCGAAAATACCGCGGTAGCGTTTCAACATAAAAACAATGGCCAATTGAAGCGTTCATTTTGGCTCTTCAAGTTAATAGCATCGCCCGCTTTGGTAAAGATTGGGGGCGCATTGACGAACTTGGCCGTTGGACTTGGAATTCCAATTGGGTGGGCGATTAAGAAGAATATATTTTCTCAATTTTGTGGAGGCGTAAATATTTCCGAAAGTAAAAAAGCCGCTCACCACCTAGCAAAAAGCGGCATTGGTTCTATTCTCGATTACAGTGTTGAAGGAAAGGAGAACGAAAAAGATTTCGACTTCACTGCAGATGAAATCAAGCGTACCATAGATGCAGCCGAGAATAACAACGACATTCCTTTCAGCGTTTTTAAGGTTTCAGGTATTTGCCGTTTTTCATTGTTGGAAAAAGTTAATGCGAATCAAGCGCTTTCTGCAAATGAAGAAGCCGAGTGGGAACGCGCTGTTGGCAGGGTTTTCAGCATTTGCGAGCACGCGCACAAGAAAAATGTTTCGTTGTTTATCGATGCAGAAGACTCATGGATTCAAGATGCCATTGATGAACTTACGGAAAACATGATGGTGCAATTCAACCAGAGAGATTTCATTGTTTACAACACCGTTCAATTGTATCGTCACGATCGTCTTGCCTATTTGAAAGCCATGCACGCTCGCTTGAAAGAAAAGGGTGCAAAGACCGCAGTGAAATTGGTTCGTGGTGCCTATATGGAGAAGGAACGCAAGCGTGCTGCTGAAATGGGCTACCTTGACCCTATTCAACCGAACAAAGAGAGCACAGATCGCGATTTCAATCTAGCGGTTGACTATTGTTTGGATCACATTGAAGATATTGCCATTTGCTGCGGTTCGCACAACGAAGAAAGTTCTGCTATGTTGGTTGAGAAAATGAACGCGCGTGGAATTGCAAGTAATGACAAGCGAATTTATTTCGCGCAATTGTTCGGCATGAGCGATCACATTAGCTACAACCTCAGTCACGCGAAATACAACGTCGCGAAATACCTTCCCTACGGACCAATCAAAGAAGTAATGCCTTATCTGTTGCGCAGAGCGCAAGAGAACACATCTGTGAAGGGACAAACGGGTCGTGAGTTGTCGTTGATCGAAAAAGAAATTCAACGAAGAAAGAAAGCTTAATTAAAGCTTCCAAATTTTGGTGAGTGGCGAAAACAAATAATCACTTCCAGACTTCACTTCCTTACATAAAATGCGTTGACGGCGTTTGTTTAATCGAACGAATTCGCGCTTGTCCTTTCCATATAAAAATTTCGCGCCATCTGGAAGATCGTCGACCATGATAATGTTTTCATGACTCGCTCTGTCGTATAGCGCTAGAGTCTTCGACAAATCAATATCGCTGCAAGTCGCAGCAGCCGGATTACTTAAGTATCGCTGAATTGCCTTTTCTAGATCTAATGGAAACAAATTCACGTTTACGAATGGCGCCAATGTTTCTTTAAAGCATTGCTTCCATTCAGCACCGTGTGGCTTAACGAAATGTCCGTGACGCACATGACAAATCAAATGCGCCAACTCGTGCATGAGTGTGATTAAAAAAGCGTACCGATTGAGGTTGTGATTAACGGTGATTTTGTAACGCTCGCCTGGGGCATAACGAAAATCACCATGCTTCGTACTTCGGCCTTTGGTAATGACCAAATCGTGCGGATAAGCACGCAGCATTTCACACACCTTCACTACTGAACCACCGGGTAAGAATGGAGTTAAAGCAGTTTCTAAATCATTGGATTTAGCCATGCCTCATCACACTTAATCCCAAGTAGGGCAGTTGCAATTTTTGTGTGCACGCTTCATCGCTCTTTTAGGGTTATTGCAAGAAGCAACACCCACCACTAAAATAGCTGCAACGAACAAATAGAATAATTTCTTCATGCCTCGAAAATACAGAATATCGACGAAGATTAGCTATCGATTGAAAAATTATTACACTCAAAAAAAATAAACTACCTTCGGCATAAGTTTTAATCATGACAGGAATCTTAGGAAATTTTGGACGTTATTTTTTGCTCATGCGCAAGGTATTTTCGCGTGCTGAAAAAAAGAAAGTATACGGTCCATTAATTACCGACGAGATGATTAAAATTGGTGTGCAATCTGTTGGTATTGTAGCCTTACTTTCTTTTTTTATGGGTGCTGTGGTTACCCTTCAAACCGCTGCGAATATTGAAAGCGGATGGATTCCAAAATGGACCGTTGGTTATACCACAAGACAAACCATGATCTATGAATTTTCCTCGACCATTGTGGCATTGGTTCTTGCGGGTAAAGTGGGAAGTAACATTGCTTCCGAAATAGGAACCATGCGTATTTCAGAGCAGATAGACGCTTTGGACATCATGGGTGTGAATTCAGCGAGTTATCTCATTCTTCCAAAATTAATTGCCTCTACCGTTATGTTCCCATTCTTGGTTCTTATGGCTATGAGTGTGGGAATCTGTTCTGGAGCAATTGTGGGGACTATGACCAAAGCCGTCTCACTCAACGATTTTGTCTACGGAATTCAATACGACTTCGATAGTTATGGAATTGTATACTCGCTTATTAAAACTGTTTTCTTTGCCTTCATACTTTCAACTATTCCTGCTTATCACGGATACTACGCGAGTGGCGGAGCTTTAGAAGTTGGTAAATCAAGTACCAAGGGTGTTGTTTACAGCATGGTTGCCGTTATGGTTGCGAATTATTTGCTTACTCAAATATTACTGCTGTGATTCAGGTACAGAATATATCGAAGTCGTTCAAAGAGGCAAGGGTTCTCACCGATATCTCCATTGACTTCCTTCCAGGAAAAATCAATTTTATTATCGGACGAAGTGGGCAAGGAAAAAGTGTATTACTGAAATGCATGGTAGGATTGCTTGAACCCGATTCCGGGTCTATCTTATACGACGGGGTAGACTTTTTGAATATGGACGAGGATCAGCATAAAGCTATTCGTCAAGAAGTTGGAATGCTCTTCCAAGGCGCAGCACTCTTCGATTCCATGACCGTTGAGGAAAATGTTATGTTTCCGTTAACCATGTATAGCAATCTAACCTACTCTGAAAAACTTCAGAAAGTGAATGAATGCTTGGAACGTGTAAATTTGGTTGGAAAGAATAGCCTGTATCCTGCTGAATTATCGGGTGGAATGAAGAAAAGAACTGGAATTGCGCGAGCCATTATTATGAATCCAAAATTCCTTTTTGTAGATGAACCGAACTCAGGATTAGATCCTGAAACTTCTATTGTCATCGACAATCTCATTCGCACCATCACTTATGACCTTGGCTCTACAACCATTGTAGTAAGTCACGACATGAACTCGGTTATGGAAATTGGAGACAATATCAATTTTATCAGTGGTGGAAGAGTCGAATGGCAAGGTGACAAACATGCTTTACTAAAAGCAGAAAACGAAGCCTTGAACAACTTCGTTTTCGCCTCTGAGTTCATGCAAGAAATCAAAGAAAATTTAAAGGCTTAAATAATTCAGGACTGCGAAATCAAGTGAAATAATGCATCACTTGGTCGAAATGGCTTAAAAACTTCTTCATACGTTAAGTCATCGTAAACGGTCGGATTTTTTTCAAACTTTGATATAACATTTTCAAAAACTTTAAGCGGCTCTGCCAACTTCATTTCCACCATTTCTTGCGCATAATCTGAGGAGTAACCGCAATCAACTAAAGCATAGTTCTTCACTTTAAAACCCAAAGAATTATAAAATGTAGTGCTGTATATGCTCACTTGGATTCTAGCTTTTTGCAACTCTATATGTAAGGATGAGTCAATCGGAAGAATTTCTACTGATTCACTTTTCTCCAAAATGTATGCCTCTGTATTAGATTCCAATGGATGCATTTTTACAGCCAATTTCCATTCAGGATGAAAAGGTAAAACTTCTCTTTTCATGAATCTTATCCATTCAATATATGGGTGCGACAAATTCTTTTGTGCACAGAGAAGAATTCTATTCTCCTTCATCTGTGAATCAACCGTTATAGAATCATTTTGGGTATAATCTCCAACAATTACTGGTTTCACAAATTCAGATTCAGCACCTTTCTCAAAGACTTTTTTCCAAAAATCACCGAACAACCAGATTTCATTCGGAAAAATACCTTTTGATAAAGCCGCGCGATACTTATTGGGATAGACATAATACAAATCAAGCTTTGAAATTAGTCCATGCTGAAGTTCAATAGTCTTAATATCTAATAATTTCGAAGCAGCCAAAAACCCTTCGTTATGATAGTGCATAATAAAAACCGCTGTTTGTGGCTTTGCCATTTCTAGTAACGAATACCATCGCCGAAAACTCTCAAAAAAAACTATAAAACTTCCTTCAATATAACGAAACTCTATTTTTGAAAGTTTTCCTGATTTTTTTATCTTCTCTAAGACGTCCCTCAACTCCTTAAAAATTTCGAATTGAATCTTATTTGTTGGGGGTATCCAATTGGATAAATTTTTCAAAGAAAAATCAGCTTCATTCTCAAAAATTCCAAATGTATCCCACCAAGAATAATCTCCTGAAGATAAAGCTCCTCGGATGCGATGTGTAATTGGTGACACCTCTTGACCAGATATAAGCTTTATCTTTCTTCTTCCCTCAATGAACAAAATACTCTTACTCTTGGGTGGTGAAAAATTCAATTCTCTTCTCAGATACGAACGAATTTCTGATTTCAACTTAAATAAAAACCAACTTCTAAACGGACTCTTTTTCAGCAACTTATTTTGTGCATGAGATATTGAATACGAAAATCCGTGCTGAACTAATTTTAGATAACTAAATGTTCTTCCTTCAAACAATTTTTCATCTGGGAATCTTTGCTCGAATTCATTTTGAATAATATTGAAGTCAATTGGACGATATGCCATGTCGCAAGTTATTCAATTCATTCCATATTTTTCTTCCACCGGTTCGAAACCAAATAAATATGCCAATTAACAGTACCATTGTAGCAGACAATCTCCATAAACAAGAGAAGTCGCGCAGCGAAAAGACCACAGTTCCAACAACAACAATAATTGAAATTAGCTCTAATGGGCGAATGAGTTTTCGGAATTCCGAACTGTTTTTAATTAAGAAATAGCCTGCTAATCCCATAACGAAATAAGCAACAACAGTGTTCAAAGTAGCAGCCCATGTTTCATAATATCCAATGAAAATGAAATTGAGTATCACATTTGAAAGAGCAGCCACCGCAGTAATCTTTAACACTTCAAATGTCCTTTTTTCGAAGATTGCTTTGTCTACAATAGCCACATAAATAGGTCTATAACAAAATCCAAAAATTAGAACTATGGCCATTGGATAAGCCGCACTTAGCTCTGCTTTGCGGTAAAGTAATCTAAAAATATCTGGAATCCATAAGCCGAGAATAGCGGCCATAAACAAGGAGATATAAAACCAAGCCCGAACCAATTTGCCAACGGTTTGCATGGCCAATTCAGTTCCGTTTTTATAAAGATCGAAAACAATTGGTGTCAATACCTGATTGGCCTGAGCTTGTATATTCTCGAAGTACGAAGCGAAGGAGTATGCAATGCTGTATTGTCCGATTTTATTTTGTGAAACACCAAAACGATCTAACAAAACACGATCGGAAGAATTCAACAAATAGGTCGCGTACTCTTTTGGAATGAGAGGAGTCGCAATTTTCAAGTCGGAAATAACTTCGTTCTTCTCGAAATGAAACGAAGGACGTATGCGCTCTTTCACATATAAGAAATAGCCGAAATAAGCCGCCAAAATTCCTGAAGACATTGCTTGGGAATACAACCAAGCCATGTATCCCAAATTGAAATAACGCACACCAGCAAAACTTATAAAGGCCGACAATATGCCTACTGCGATAGTTACACTATAAACACGTTGGTGCTCATGCCTAAACTGAAGCAAGCGAGTGGCTATGGATTTCGTTAAATCGAAAAATAAAAGTGGAACTATTACCAAAGCAAGAACTAAATTCAATCTGTCGGCTTCAATCTTGTTTCTCAAAGAGAAATACAATAAGGCTCCAACCATTCCTGCATACAAGAACTTGTAGAGCCATTGGAAGCCAAGTAAGCGAGACCACTTCGATTTAAATTCTGCACCAGATTCGAAATAACTTTGTTGGAATAGTACAATGTAACCTAAACTGCTAAAAGCTCCGACTAAACCTGCATAACTTAGAATTAAACCATAAATGGCGTAATCTCCAGCGGTTAGAAAAGGCGTTAAAAAAGGAAGTAAGAAAAGGTTGATCAGTGCAGGGGTCTGATTTGCAAAAGAATAAAAAAAGGTGTGTGAGAGTATTTTCTTAAGCATTCAGGGTAGGGGCTTAAGACAAATATACGCCTTAGCCGTTCAACGCTTCAGCACCCGCAACAATTTCCAAGATCTCCCCTGTAATTGCAGCTTGACGCGCTTTGTTGTAAGTTAATTTAAGTTCCTTAACCATCTCACCAGCGTTGTCAGTTGCTTTATGCATAGCAGTCATACGCGCGCCATGTTCTGCAGCGTTGCTATCCAGTAATGCCTTAAACAATTGAACTTTTAAGGTGCGAGGAATCAATTCTTCCAAAATCCAATATATTTTTAGCTAAAGCAGCGATCAACCCCTGACGACTTTCTTCTCCCATCAGCACCTTACTTTTGAATTGTGTTTTGAAACGATGCAATTCACCGGAAGAA
>JBJOON010000082.1:0-15676 GCA_046051235.1 Bacteroidota bacterium | reverse complement strand
AATGGTTAATTACCACACAAATCAAAGACGCACACAGTGCAAACAAGAATCAACCAATTCTAGGTTTGCTCTTAACCTTTGTAACTTCACTTATGCTATTCGGATTAGTTGCAAGCATGGACCTTACAGCTCCGATGAAAGTTTGGGAAGAAGCTAAGAAAACTGGGGTTGAATTATTTCAGTCCATACCTGGAATAAACGCCGAAGCGCCAGCACCAAGTGCTGAGGCAAACGAGGTGGTTCAGGATATTGAAGAAAAAAAAGAAATTGTAGAGGAAATCGTAATTCAAGAGATTAACCCGATGGACTCAATGCAACAAATTGATGTTTATCCTGATTATTCAGGAGATTACGGAAATTACGAATAAATCTAATTTTGAATCATAGAGAAAGAGCCGCACACGCGGCTCTTTTTCGTTTCTTTGCACTTGTGTCGAAACCCCTACTCATAATCCCGCCATTAACACAGCTGAATACTCCGTATCCAGCTACCGCTTATTTAACCGGATTCTTGAAACAGCAAGGTTTTGATTCGAGACAAAAAGACTTGGGATTGGACATGGTGTTGGAGGTGTTTTCCCGAGAAGGTTTCGAGCAATTGTTCAATGCCATTGAGCAATCCAACTTCAACCTAAACCATCAACTCGATGCGTTGGTGAAAAATCGCAAGGCCTACGAAAACACCGTAGACGCTGTGATTTCCTTCCTTCAAAATAAAAATTATACTCTCGGATACCGCATAGCAGCAGGTTCTTATTTGCCCGAGGGTTCTCGATTTCAACAAATAAAAGACCTCGAATGGTTCTTCGGAAACATTGGCGTGCAAGACAAAGCGCGTTACAAATGCACCATGTACTTGGAAGATATTTCGGATCTCATTCAAGCTACTGTTGGTCCGCATTTCGGATTTTCAAAATACGCTGAACGTATTTCTAGAACAGCAGTTTCCTTCAGTCCAATTCTTGAAGAATTGCAAAAGCCCAACAATTACCTCGATGAGATTTTGGTGGAAAGGGTGAAGACCTATTTTGAAGAAGAGGTTCCTTCAATGGTCGGATTCACCGTGCCTTTTGGAGGAAATCTTTATGGTGCATTGAAAGCTGGACAATGGATCAAATCGAATTATCCTGAAGTAAAAATCGCTATGGGTGGCGGATATCCAAACACCGAATTGCGTGAACTTTCAGATCCGCGCGTTTTCGACTTCGTCGATTACATTACACTTGACGATGGAGAAGGACCATTCCTCGCACTTCTGAAGCATCTCGAAGATGCAGAAGTTCATTCGGAAATGAAAAGAACGTTCCGTAGAAATTCGAACAACGAAGTTGAATTCGTTGATACCAAAGTAGGTGGGGATTTCCTTCACGCGCAAAAACCAGCGCCGAGTTATACCGGTCTTCGATTCAACGAATACCTTTCGGTAATAGATATGCCGAACCCCATGCACCGCTTGTGGAACGACGGTCGTTGGAACAAGATGACAGTGGCTCACGGATGCTATTGGAAGAAATGCAGCTTCTGCGACATTACCCTCGATTACATTGGACGATACGACCAGGCCAGTGCAACGCACTTAGTCGATCAAATGGAAGCGCTCATTGCAGAGACCGGTGAAACCGGTTTTCACTTCGTAGATGAAGCCGCACCACCCGCAGCATTGCGCGATCTAGCCATTGAAATTCTTCGAAGAGGCTTGCAAGTTTCTTGGTGGACCAACATACGTTTTGAAAAAACATTTTCGCCCGACCTCTGCAAAATTCTAGCAGCATCAGGATGCATAGCCGTAACAGGAGGATTAGAAGTCGCGAGTCCGCGAATCTTAGAATTGATCGACAAAGGAATTTCCATCGATCAAGTCGCTAAGGTGTGCAAAGGTTTCCGCGATGCTGGAATCTTAGTGCATGCCTACTTAATGTTCGGTTTCCCAACGCAAACAGAACAAGAAACGATCGACTCGCTTGAAGTCGTGCGTCAACTTTTCGAAAACCAATTGCTCCACTCGGGACATTGGCACCAATTCGCCATGACCGTTCATAGCCCAGTGGGGAAGGACCCCGAGAAATACGGAGTGATTCGCACAGGGCCTGTTTTCGAAGGTTTCGCGAACAACGATTTGTATCACGAAGATCCAAAAGGTGCGAACCACGAGCAGTATTCAGACGGATTGAAAAAGGCCTTGTACAATTACATGCACGGCATTGGCTTCGAATTTCCATTGAAGAAATTCTTCAAATTCCCGATTCCGAATTCGTTGGTTCATCGTTCGCTCATTGAAAAGTCAATCAAGAAAATGCCCGATGATGAAGTAGAATTGAAAGGCATGGTGCTTTTCCTTCATCATACTTCTTTGAAGGCCTTGAAGAAAAACGGTCCGAACAAAGAGGTGCTCTTCATGCACAAATCGGGATACCAAAAGTTAGATCTTCCAGCGGTTGTTTCGGATTTTCTGATTGAAAATGAATCGAAATTGAATTTATTTCAAGACGAAAAAATAGGATTTCAAGAAACGCTCAGCATTCTTTCCAACCAACTCAAATGTTCACCCGAAGAGGTTGTAAAATTCAATTGGTGGAAACAAATGCGTGAATACGTTTGGATGGTCCGCGTTTAAGAAGATCTTTTTTTAGAGTCGGCGTTTCCTGAAAAACGAGGCTTAAATCCACCACCGCTCTTTGGTCTGTTTCCGCCACCATTGCTGCTACCAGAGCCGCTTCCGCGATGACTTTTTCCACCGCCTGAACGAGAGAAAGGCTTCTTTCCTTGAGGCTTCTGTGCAACACCAGGAGCAGGTTTGTTTTCAGCTGGGAAGGGATGCTCATTTACCACAGGAATTTCCAATCCGATCAACTTTTGAATGTCGCGCAAATAAGCACGCTCTTCAATGTCGCAGAATGAAATGGCTTTTCCTTCAGCACCTGCGCGACCCGTTCTACCAATGCGGTGAACATAGGTCTCTGGGATATTCGGAATTTCGAAGTTCACCACGAATGCCAATTCATCAATGTCAATACCACGCGCAGCAATATCAGTTGCAACAAGCACTCGCGTGTGTCCGCCTTTGAAATTGCTCAATGCACGCTGACGGTGATTTTGAGATTTGTTTCCGTGAATGGCTTCAGCTTTAATGCTGTGCTTTTGTAAAAGCTTCACTACTTTGTCTGCTCCGTGCTTGGTTCGTGTAAACACCAAGGCTGATTTGATTGATTTATCTTGAAGGACGTGCACCAACAAATCGTTCTTCTTAGCTTGATCGACGAAGTATATGGCTTGCTCAATCTTTTCAGCAGTAGAAGAAACAGGCGTTACTTCAACTTTTTTCGGTGTCGTTAAAATTGAATTGGCCAATTCCTGAATCGTCTTCGGCATGGTTGCCGAGAAGAACAAAGACTGTCTTCTTTCTGGAATTAATTTTATTATACGCTTCACATCATTCACGAATCCCATGTCCAACATGCGATCCGCTTCATCCAACACAAACATTTGAATGTGACTCAAATTCACATGGCGCTGTTGCACCAAGTCTAGCAATCTTCCTGGAGTACAAATAAGAATATCAATTCCCGCTTTCAAAGCGTTCACTTGCGAGAACTGATTCACACCACCGAAAATAACGGTGTGACGAAGATTCAAATTTCTGCCGTAGCTCGCGAAGCTTTCACCAATTTGAATAGCCAACTCACGTGTTGGTGTAACAATCAATGAACGAATTGCACGCTTGTTTCCAGTGTGTCCGGGATTCTGAGTAAGTAATTGTAAAATCGGAATGGCGAAGGCTGCTGTTTTTCCTGTTCCGGTTTGGGCGCAACCCAACAAATCGTTTCCTTCCAACAGAATTGGAATGGCTTGTTCTTGAATTGGAGTGGGGGTAGTGTAACCTTCTTTTTTTAGAGCGCTAAGGATAGGCTCAATTAAGTTTAATTTTTCAAATGACATAAAATACGTGGTCGCCAAATTCCCAATCGTATTTCAAAGTTGAACTGCCAACGGAACTTGTTGCGGGTGCAAAGGTAGGCTACTTCTTCAACCGAACCATCATTAATCCGTCGCGAAGGGGTAAGAGCACCTTCTCACAACGCGAATCCTTGGCCACTAAATCGTTCAATTCCTGAAGAACTTGTGTGTCGAAATCCTTTTCAGCTGCGGGTTCCAACACTTTACCACTCCAAAGAACATTGTCAATGAGAATAACCGCACCAGGTTGAACATGTTTCATTGTCCAGTTCCAATAATTAAGATAGTTACGCTTGTCTGCATCTATAAACACCAAATCGAACGAACCCTCTATTTCTTCAAATGCGTCCAAGGCAGCTTTGTAAATAGGCTTTATTTGAGCTCCATTTTTATGTTGAAGGAAATACTTGTCGTGCAACCAACTAAGCTCATCGTTCTCATCAATCGTAATTAATTCGCCATCGGATTGAAGGCCATCTAAAAGGCACAATGCGCTATATCCAGTGAATGTTCCAATCTCTAAAATGCGTTTCGGTTGAATCAATTGCGAAAGCAGACTTAAGAATCTTCCTTGTAAATGTCCGCTGAGCATTCGCGGATTAATCACCTTCTGCCAGGTTTCAGAAGACAGCGCTTTCAATAATTCAGACTCGTCATCTGAATGCTTCTCGCAATAATCCAATAAAGTAGATGAGATAAAATCCATTGCGCGAAGGTACAAACCTTACCTTTGCAAATATGAGAGCGAGTCGTGAATTGTTTATGCGCATGGGGTTATTGACGCTTCTCGTTCCTTTGGTTATCGTTTCAATTCTGTATTACTTCAATGCAACGGAGTTCATGGTACCCATGATTATTGGGAAAATGAATGTGTGGTTGCAACTGGGATTCGGAGTTGTTGGAGGATTGGTGCTAAGCGGAATAACATGGCTCATGGGGAAATGGAAATACCTGAACGATGTGAATTTCGATTTCACCCTACGTTTGGGAATTTTTAACTTCAGTTTCCAAGAAATCCTATTTTTGAGTTTTTGCGCGGGTGTTGGGGAAGAGATTGTCTTTCGTGGAATGATTCAACCATGGTTGGGAATTTTAACCACATCGTTCATGTTTATTGCACTTCACGGATACATAAGTTACAGTTCTTGGCCGAAAGTTGTATTTGGATTAATCTTATTGTCTGTTGGTACCTTACTTGGCGTTTTGGGTGAATACGTTGGATTGCTTTCAGCCATCGTCGCTCATATTTTATATGACATTGTTGCTTTTAAGCGTATTCAAGCAGAATACGAAGAGTTAAAAAAGAAAACGATTATTCCAATTGCACATGAGCAAGAAGAACAAGAATGAAGGCGGATTTGTGTTTAGCACCAATCCCAACTTCAACATAGAAAATGAAAACGAAGCAGTAGAGACACTTCCGCCCAACGAACAGAAATTGAAAGTTTGGTTGGAAAAAAATCATCGCGGAGGAAAGACAGCTTCCGTCATTAAAGACTTCGTGGGCAGCAATGAAGATTTAGAGCAGTTGGCGAAAGTGCTAAAAAATAAATGTGGTACCGGTGGAAGTGCGAAGGATGGTGAGATTATTATTCAAGGCGACCACAGAGAAAAGATTATTAAACTGCTGCAAGACATGGGTTATGCAGCCAAAAAAGCAGGAGGATAAATGGAAAAAATATTTCCTATCGTAGTAAAGACCATGCAGAGCCTTGAGCCTCTGTTGGCGCAAGAGATGATTGCATTGGGTGCAACAGAAGTTGAAGAGGGAAGACGAGTGGTTCGTGCGAATTGCGATCTTGAAACACTTTACAAAATCAATTATCGCGCGCGCTTGGCGTTGCGTGTGCTTTGTCCGTTGAGCTCGTTTCAAATTCGCAAGGCAGACGATTTATACACCAAGGCCTATGAAATGCCATGGGAAGAATACTTGAATGCAGAAACAACTTTTGCCATTGATCCGCAAGTGTTTTCATCCTTGTTCACACACTCGCATTTCCCTTCGCTACGCGTGAAAGACGCTATAGCAGACCGTTTGAAGAAAGTTTTCGGCTCTCGTCCAGACGTGAATCCAGAAAGTCCAGATATTCAAATTCATTTGCTCATTGACCAAGAGAAGGTTCAAATTTCGTTAGACAGTTCAGGACGATCGCTCAATCAGCGTGGTTATCGTGTGAACGGAGGAGAGGCTCCTATGAACGAAGTCTTGGCAGCTGGGATCATTGCCATTACCGGATGGAAAGGCGAAACGCCATTCTACAATCCGTTCTGTGGTTCTGGTACTCTGGCGTTCGAAGCGGCATACGCGGCTTTGAATATTCCTGCACAAAAGGCTTATCCAAAATTCAATTTTCAAACATGGTTGAATTTCGACGATGCACTTTGGATGACGGTTCATGCCGATGCCAATGCGTTGATTGAAAACAAAGAGCTAATCATTGTGGCTTCAGACATTGATTACGACCAACTGAATGTGGCCCGTAAGAACGGAAAGAACCTGCCTTTCAAAGATGCTATTCGATTTGAAAAGTCAGACTTCTTCAGTGAAGACAGTGTTCCCGAAGTTCCAGGAGTTGTTGTTTTGAATCCGCCTTATGGTGAAAGAATGGAAATTGAAGAGTTGGAAAAAATCTATGCTGAAATGGGTTCTGTCTTCAAACACCGTTATTCCGGTTCAACGGCTTGGGTAATATCTTCAGACTTGCAAGCCCTTCATGCCATTGGACTTCGTCCGAAACGTAAGGTGAAACTGATGAACGGAAAACTTGAATGCGAACTTCGCGGAATTGAGTTATTCAGAGGTAAACGCAATGAGCGCTTCGAGGTTAAACCGACAGATTCCGATAATTTATCACCGGATTCGCATACATCTGAAGCATAATATCACGCGCAATCTGCGTGAAATTTTCCTTCGGAAGGTTGGTCTTTTTTCTGTGAAGACTTAACTTGAAGGTGTTTCCGCGTATGTAGTTGTTGAACGCAATCTTCTGAATTTGAGTGTATTGGTCTTTGTATTCCTTGGTGCCATTCAACAAATCATACGCAATGTAATTCGTTGGCCACAACTTGAAAATGCGATGCATTTCGTTGTCAATGGCTTGCGTTAGATAGCGGTACTTCTCGTTTTTATTCTGAATGGTACGCATGTGTTCAATATGCGTATTCAATGAATTTCCCATGGAGATATTTACGCGGCCTTTGTGTCCGGTGATACCTTTCAACATAGATAAAAAATCTTCTCCAGACTTCTTTTCATATGCGCCAAGAACTTTCAAATGCATAAGTTCATTGGTCTTCATCATATCGCACGGGTCGTATTCGTAGCTAACAGCCATGGGAATCACATTCAACGCAAGCAATCCGTCTTCAATGTTGTCGGAACTCATAGCGAACATCTTCAACAATCCAGTAGCCGTTCTGTCGTCACCGTCTTTGCTGCGACCTTCACGTTGGGCGATCCAGATTGAGGTTTCGTCTTTTGTTATAGTATGACGAATGTAATTGGAAAGGCGAAGGCTGTAATAGAACATCTCCTTCGCGTTTACATTTCGATTTACAATGAAATTTTTATTTGAGCGAACAATGTCTTCAACCACTTTCTGACGAAGTAGATTATCTCCGATAGCAATCTGCGTGGTTTTGTGACCTTGTTCAAGTAGGCTAACATTCAGAATGGCACTGTCAAGAATAATGTCGCGGTGGTTGCTTAAAAAGAGATAAGGCTTTGTTTTATCTAACGACTCAAAGTTGGTGAAAGACAAACCACTTGTAGTGGTTTGAATAGCCATTTTGAAAGCCGGACCTGAAATTTCCGATTGAAAATCATCAACGGTAGTCACTTGACGAAGCATTTTTTGAATGGCGGCACGACTTAAGCCTGGGAAAACCCATTTCAACATTTTGTAAAATTCAGGGACTTCCAAAATGCGTTCGATGGCAGCTTTTAATTCTTCGTCGTTATACGGACGAATGGGATCGAAATTAAAAACGTCTATCTGTTCCTCTTCCATGGTTGCAAAAGTAAGAAATTCATAAGATTTGAGCGTTTAAAGTATTTGTGTTTTGGCTCTTGCGTCATGTGACGAGAAGAAAGTTACTGTGCCTTCAAGAAGTGCCGAGTTAATTGGTGATTTCGACGACACACTTTGGAATCAAAATACGGGAACCATCTATTCGTTGTCGCTGTATGCCGACAGTAGTTTCTTTTTGCGAACACGTGTGATAGGGGGAGAGGCAAAAACTTTTTTAGGAAATTACTTGCCAAATGAAAATTGGGATGCACTTAACTTGAAATGTGCCGACAGTACGAATGTATTTGCAGTTCAGATAAAATCATCAGATGCATTGGAATTGAATGTTGAAGGAGGCGTTTCTTCTATGAATCGTTCAACCAAAGTGGTGAGTACCTCGGGATCGGCGATGTTGAAGAATCGAGTTAAATTATGGTCGAACGACAAGTCTATCGTTTATCAATTGGTTAATCCAAATGAGCTAATCATCGACCAGTTGTTCATTAATTCGCTTACACCAGATTACAAGGCGTTGTTAAGTTACTATTCCGGAAAATACGAATCGCCTCAGTTGGTGAAATCGTTGAATTACAGCCAAGAGGAAATTGTAAAGCTTCAAGAATTGTATTTCCCAAAGCCAGAAGTCGCGAAAAAAGATTTAAAAGATGCTCCACCCATTGAAGATAAAATGCCAATGAAATCTTTGTTTTTTATTAAAAAGCAGGGTGTGGTTGAGGTTCAATTGGTGGCTTTAAGTTCGAAGGGAAATGATTATTCGAAGAAAGATACCTGGGAATTGAATGCAGAAGGATGGAATTTATTGAGTTCAGAATTTGCTGCAGTGAATTCGCAAGTTATTTACGACAATCCGAACGAGGTCAAACTTCCAACCGGAGATATTATCATTAATACGAAGTAACAAAAAAGGGTCTCGAAACGAGACCCTTAATTTTTTAAGAAGAGGGGAATTAGTTTCCGCCCATTGCAGCTTTCATTGCTTCTTCCATACATGGCTTAACAAGAGCTTCCAATTCTTTTTCTTCTTCGCTTCCTTTTGGATATTTCTTTTGTAACTCATCCATTTTCGGCTCATACTCTTTTTGAAGAGCTTCGATTTTCGCTGTGTCATTAGCTTTTTGAGCTTCAACCATTTTGTTCATCATGTCACAGATAGTTTCTGCGTCAGACTTTACACCACCGCAAGAAGCCATGAACATTGCAAGAGCAACTGCTGGGATCATTAATTTTTTCATATGAATAATTTTAGTTTTCACGAATATAAAAAGATTTGGTTCCTAGCAAAGGATTTTGCTCTCAATAATTCACGCAATGTTAAAAAGTGAATTACTTTGTTGAAAGACCATTGTTTTTATTCGTTAGGAAAGCCCTGTCTTATCTGAGATTTGTTTAATAAAGTTTTGAAATGATAACTACTTTGGATCTGGTTTTTTTTGAGTTGACTATTGGTCAAGATTTTGTTTTTACCGACGAGGAAACTCGAATGAAATATGGAAAAGACGAAACAGAGAATTTGAGTTTTCCTGCAGAAGTTGTGCTGAAACCAGCAAACACTGCGGAAGTTGCGAGCATTTTAAAATATTGCAATTCCAAGAATATCCCGGTTACCGCTATTGGTGCACAAACAGGATTAAGTGGAGGCGCTTTGTGCGTGCGAAAGGGAGTTGCACTTTCAATGGAACGTTTCAATAAAATTTTGAAAATCGATATTGAAAACGGACAAGTTCACACGGAGCCTGCAGTTATTACGCAAGTGCTTCAAGAGGAATGCGCCAAACAAGGTTTGTATTACGCTCCAGATCCTGCCAGCAGAGGCAGTTGTTGGATAGGTGGAAATTTAGCCGAGAACAGCGGTGGCCCTCATGCGGTCAAATATGGCGTTACAAAAGACTTCGTTTTAAATCTTGAAGTGGTCTTAGCAAATGGTGAAATTATTTGGACAGGGGCAAATACATTGAAGAACTCGACAGGTTATAACCTCACGCAATTAATGGTAGGAAGTGAAGGAACGCTTGGGATTATTACAAAGGCGGTTCTGAAATTACTTCCGCTTCCAAAACACAATTTGCTTTTGCTTGCACCTTTCGCTTCCGCAGAAAAAGCATGCGAGGCCGTAAGTGCAGTTTTCCGTGCGGGTATCACACCCAGTGCAATGGAGTTCATGGAGCGCGAAGCTATAGAGTACACACTTCAATTTGTTCCTGATGCGCAAGTGAATTTGGAAGGTGTTGAAGCGCATTTGTTGATTGAAGTAGATGGTTCAAATGTGGAATCATTAATGCTCGATTGCGAAACCATTTCAAACGTTCTTATGGAACACGAATGCGGTGAAATTCTTTTCGCAGAAGATCACAATCAAAAGGAAGCCTTATGGAAAGTTCGCAGAAAAGTAGGGGAGGCTGTTAAATCGCATTCCATCTACAAAGAAGAAGACACGGTTGTTCCGCGTTTCGAACTCCCCAAGTTACTTCGCGAAGTTAAAGCCATTGGAAAGAAATACGGTTTTCGTTCAGTGTGCTACGGACATGCGGGCGATGGCAATCTGCACATCAATATTTTGAAAGATGAGATGTCTGACGAACAATGGAACAATACGCTTCCATTCGCCATTCGAGAAATATTCGAACTCACAGTTTCGCTCGGAGGAACGCTCAGCGGTGAACACGGAATCGGATGGGTTCAGAAGAACTACATGGACATTGCCTTCAATGAAGTTCAACTGAACCTCATGAAGAAAATAAAAGAAGCCTTCGATCCCAATGGAATTCTTAATCCAGGAAAAATTTTCCCAGATTGAATCTCATTACTTAATCAAAAGTCGTTTGGTAATTCTTCCAAGTTGAATCGTATAAATTCCTGTTGAAAGATCTTCAACTGAAAGTGTATGCACTCCCGGCTGATTGAAGGTTGAGGTCAATACCAATTGTCCGGTTGAATTATAAACCGAAACCAAACTTTTTCCCGATTGGAAGTTTTGAATGAACACTTCATTCTCTGCTGGATTCGGATAAACAATAAATTCGCGCTCTGCGATTTCATTTACACTTGCAGGAATCCACTGAAAATCTTCAGCAGTTGAAGAAGCAGAAGAACCACACAGGTTAATTGCAGTTACTCTCCAAGAATAGGTTTTCCCTTCACCGAAAGCAAAATCGAAAGGCAAAGTTGCGAAGTTTCCTATTTCAGTAGAACTGTATACAATGTTTCCAAATGAGGCATCATTCTCTGAAATTTCAAATAAGTAAGACGTTGCTCCCGGAACAGCACTCCAATTGAAGGTGTAATCAAACCCATTGTATTGAATGGTTGAAGGAACAGACAAGAGTGAAGGAGCTGGAGGCGCGGTACCCACCGCAATGGAAAAGAATAAATCGTATGACTCTCCGAATGTGGTTTGAAGTTGAAGCGTACAATTGAAATTACCGGTAGGAACAGTTCCCAGATCTGAAATCACAATGTTGTATGCACCTGGTCCGGAAATATTAACACCGCTGATAACGGGGAAACCAGGAATTCCAGTAATGTTAGCTGTTAATGGAAATTGCAGGTCTGCATTTATTTTTAGTTGAAGTGTATCTGCGGACTGACCACATGCGTTCAAATGGTTGTTTTGAAAATAGAGTAGGGTTGGACGAAGAATGAAGAACCCATCGTACATGCTCGTTGCCAAATTAACGCCACTTGGTAAATAAGGGTAGTTACTCCACGATCCACTAAATTGAGGAAGGTCGTTGGTTGGAAACAAATCGAAATAACCAACTTCGTTCAAAACCCCAGTACTTACTCTTGAAGCATCCAGAATGCGAACACCGCTGCGATAATTACTTTCATAAACGAATTGATCTTTCACATATAAATTGTGGTCAATTGATGAATTGGTACTTTGATAATAATTCATGTAACCAATATTGTCGAGATCTGTGAAATCGAAAATATGCGTCCGTGTTGTTGTTCCAAAGTTCTGCTCGTCCAATTCATCGTTTACTAAATAATGAGCCATGTCTTTTGTGAACCAACCTTGGTGCGTGTAACCTCTTTCAGGATATTCATTATTATCTAAAAACAAAATATCTGTTGGATCAGTCACATTTAAAGTAACAACGCCCCATCCGCTATTTCCATTGCAAGCAACAACAATAACATCTCCTTGGTGATTTACATCTGGACCGTTATAGGTGAGAATGGTTCCATCATGTGTATATCCAGATTCCGCATATCCGCCCATTAATGTTGGTTGAAGTGGATTTGAAATATCTACTAGATGAGGACCGCCATTGAACGTGTTAGTTCCCATTGCCATAAGAATTTTACTTTCCACATCAATGGCTATGGTATGTGAATTTCCAAATCCACCATAATAAGCCGATTCTATAAATGAAGTAGGAGTAGTGACATTGTCTAATTGCAACATGTCGAAAACCTGAAGTCCATGTCCACTCGCTTCACTTCCCACAAAACAATAGTGATCCAAGGTCTCAACGTCTCGCCATAAGCTGTTCGTCGTATGCGTTGGAAGCGTTCCAAGATAAACAGGAGATTCTGGAGATGAAATATCAACGAAAGCCGTTCCATTCGAAACACCAACTATGGCATATTCTTTTCCTGAAACCGGACTAACCCAACCCCAAATGTCATTGGTGTTGTCGTTGTTCGGATTAGCACCAATATTTGACAAGGGTACGTATGCAAGTAAATCAACATTGTCACAAGGATATATGCCAGCCATTCCACCTGCACAAGGCTGAGCAACAGTAGCAACAGAGCAACCAATAAACAAAGACAGCACAAAGTTTTTCATAGTCTTATTTCTTGTTCGCAAGATAAAAACAAAAAGCTCGGCACAGACCGAGCTTTTCAAGATTAATAATTCTCAAATGGAATTCTAATTTGCCTTAGCGTGTTTAACACTGTAATAGGTTACGTAGAAATATCCAATGGTAAGCATCAAGTGGAAAGGCATTAAGCCGAAATCCGTTAAACGAGTAGCGCCATCTTTTTCAGAGAATCGAAGTATGAAAGGCCATACTAATCCGCTTGCGAAATATAATAACATGATGAATTCCAAAATGGTTAATGGAGAAATCTTCGGAGCGCGATATTTCTTATCGGTCCAAGTTCCTTTCTTACCCGTGCTAATTGCAAACTTCGGTGTGCGCACGAATGCCGATTTCTTTCCAGTTAATCCCTCAATAACTGCAACGGCGTTATGTAAAGACAAGCCCATAGACACAGCAAGGAACAATGGGAAATCAATAACGAAACGTCCAAACTTTTGGAAGAAAGGCATTGGCGGACGAGAAACCCAATAGAAGAATCCTAAGATGAAGAAGCTCACCAAGAACGCAGATGCTATTGCGAAATAAACAGAATAGTCATTTAATAATTCACCATTGTAGTAGTGCCATCCGTCGAAATAATGCTTAATAAACAGCATGGGCATACTTAAGATTGAAGTACCTAATATGCTCAAGAACACAACGGAATTCATCAAGTGGAAACTTGCGTGAACCTTGTGCGCAAATCCCATGTCTTTTGCCTTTAATACCTTTCCTAAATTCTTGCGAGTACATTCTGCCGCTCCTTTTGTCCAACGGAATTGTTGCGCTTTCAAGGCATTCATTTCAGCAGGTAACTCAGACGGTGAGCCAATTGCAGGAAGATAAATGAAATTCCATCCAACCAATTGAGCACGGTAACTTAAATCTAAATCTTCCGTGATGGTATCGCTCTGCCATCCACCTGCATCGTAAATCGCTTCTTTTCTCCAAACACCAGCAGTGCCATTGAAGTTAATGTAGTGGTTGGAATAGTTTCGCCCGATTTGTTCAACAGTGAAGTGAGCATCTAACCCGAACGCTTGCAAACGAGTCAATAAAGAGTAGTCTTCATTCAAATGCTCCCAACGCGTTTGTACCACCGCTATCTTTTCCCCAGCATAGAAATACGGGATCGTTTGACGCAAGAAGTCTTTTCTAGGAACGAAATCGGCATCAAAGATTGCAGTGAATTCACCTTTAGAAATATCTAATCCATAAGCCAAAGCTCCCGCTTTAAAACCTTTGCGATCAACTCTACGAATGTGCTGAATGTCAATTCCAAGCTTTTGCTTTTCAGCAATTAATTTAGCTGCAATCTCTACAGACTCATCGTTTCCGTCGTCAAGTACTTGAATCTCTAAACGATTTCGTGGGTAATCAAATTCACAAACAGCGTTAATCAAACGCTCAATGACATACATCTCGTTAAAAACGGGAAGTTGTACAGTAACATAAGGCAAATCTTCCTCTGCAATAACAGGCATTTGGCGTTTGCGCTTACTCTTTTTCACGAATTGAACGGCCAAATTCAATTGAACCAATGAATAGAAAAAGATAAAAATTAAAAAGAAACCGTAAAGACAAATTGCGGTAAATGCAAGTGTATTCAATGTGTTGAGGGTTTAGTTAGGTGGCGAAAATACGGCTAAAGCCACATTCGATAAAAACTTTTATAAAGATCTTAAAACAATAAGATGTTAATCAATTTCGAAATTCAGTTGCATAGTAATAGATGCGGTCTTTCTGCGAGATGAAGTGTTGAAGGCTCCACCCCAAGAATAATCTTCGTCGCTGTTCTGTCCAACAATTTGGAAAATCCCCATTTCAGCACTCTGAAGGTTTCCTAAATCACCGCCAGAAGATTGTGCAATCTTTTCAGCGCGAAGGCGAGCATCGGCAGTTGCTTCCGATACCATTTCGATTTTCAATTCGGCCAATTTAGTATAGTAAAACTCAGGACTTTCAGAGTAAAACTCAACACCGGAGGCAATAAGTTCGGTTACTTCACGAGAAATTTGTTCAACCTTTGAAACTTCCGCGGATTCAATAGTTACCATTTGTGAAAGGCTATATCCAGTTAGAACCGATCCAACGATATCGCCTTCGGAATTACGAATGTCATCGTAATTCTTATCAATTTCCATCGCAGAGAAAACAATTTCGGTTTCTTGAATGCCTTTCCCCATGAGGTAATTTTTGATGGTATTGCGATCCGCCTCAAGAGCTGCTGATGCTGCAGCTAGGTCATTACTTGTTTTTGAAAAAGATCCACGCCAAACGATTAAGTCAGAATCAAAATTCCGACTACCCATTCCTGTAACATGAATAACATTTTCTTTTCCATTTCTCGCTTGGTATCCTTTCATGAAAACATACGAAGAAAGAATTACGCACACTCCAACAGCGAGAGATGCGAAAACACGGGCGTTAAATATCGATTTCATAGTCCGAATGTAAACAAAAAAAAGAGGTGAAATAATTTTCACCTCTTTAATGTTCGTTCACTGATGAAATCTTATTGACAGTTCAGCGGATAATAATATTGGTAAGGTAGGCTTCACAATATAGAATCCAATTTTAGTAATTGTGGATCCATCTGGAATTGGAAGGAAATCTTCAGGTATGAATGTTTTTCTGAATTTACCTGGAGCAATCTCTGTCATCTTTAAAGAAGGTGTTGTTGTAACGTTCGCAAGTGGCGCAACATCAAAGAAGGTGAACGTTCCTGTGAAGGCACGAAGGAAGATGTAACATTCGTCCGTTCCCAAGTTTTGTAAATTCACATCACTCTCTTGCGTATTGTCATAACTAATGCTGAAGTAATCGTCTTGCTTCGCTGCTTCAGGAAAGAAACAAACACGGTCTGCGCATAAAGCC